>JBEBHW010000666.1:0-2707 GCA_040081145.1 Burkholderiaceae bacterium | reverse complement strand
ACCCCGTGCGTCCGGTTCGGATCATCGTGCCGTTCGCCGCTGGCGGGCCCGCTGACATCTACGCACGCTTCATCGGGCAGCGGCTCCAGGAGGCGCTCGGCCAGAGTTTTGTCGTCGACAACCGGCCCGGCGCGGGCTCCATCATCGGAACCGACGCCGTGGCCAAGAGCGCTCCGGACGGGTACACGCTGCTCCTGATGTCGAACACGCACACCGTCAACGAGTCGCTGATCCCGAACAAACCTTTCCAGCTCTTGCGCGATTTTGAGCCGATCGCGCCGATCAACTATTCCGATCTCGTCCTTGTCACCAAGTCGGGGCTGGCGGCAGGCAGCGTCGCGGACCTTTTGAAGATGGCCAAGGCCAAACCGGGAGGCATGTCGTACGCGTCGAGCGGTCCGGGAACGCCGTACCACATGGCGGGCGAACTCTTCAAGGCGATGGCCGGCGTGGACATTCTCCACGTCCCCTACAAAGGCAGCTCAGGCGCCCGCACCGACGTGCTCGGCGGCCAGTTGGAGATGATGTTCGACGCGGTGCCGACGATGGTCGAGCACATTCGCAGCGGCAAGGTCAAGGCGCTCGGGACGACCGGCAAGCAGCGCTCGGCGGTGTTGCCCGATGTGCCGACGATTTCGGAAGCCGGCGTGGCGGGGTATGAGGCGACGATCTGGCTGGGCCTGATGGCGCCGAAGAACACCCCCGCGCCTGTCGTTGCGCGCCTGAACGCGGAAGTCGGCCGCATCGCCCTGCAAGCCGAAGTCCAGCGCGCTTGGGGTCTCCAAGGCGCAACGGCGATGAAAATGGGTGTTGAAGAGTTTGGCCGCTACTTGCAGGAAGACATCGCCAAGTGGGCGCGCGTCGTGAAGATTTCCGGGGCGACGCCCGGCCAGTGATCTTGCCTCGGCCGAGTTGCCGTGGGCAGGGCCAACCAGCCTCTTGCGGCGCGGGCCCTGCGCCTGACCGGCGTGCTGCGGGGCGGCAGCACACCCGGCAACAGCAAGCGCTCAGTCCGCGGGCAGCGCCGAGGCGCGCCAATGCCCGTCTTGCAGGACCTCGTGCGGACCGAACTGCGCCTTGTAGGCCATCTTTGCGCTCGCGGCGATCCAATACCCCAGGTAGAGATAGGGCAGCTTGAGCATCCGCGTCTGCTCGATTTGCCACAACACGTTGTACGTGCCGTAGCTTGCCCGTTCTTCGGGCTCGTAAAAGGTATACACGGCCGACAGCCCGTCGTTCAACACGTCCAGGATAGACACCATCTTCAAGGCGCCCAGGCCGTCATCGCTGGGCTCGCGAAATTCGACGAGTCGCGAGTTGACTCGGCTTTGCAGCAAGAACTGGGTGTACTGATCGATGCTATCGTGGTCCATGCCGCCGCCGCTGTGGCGCCCGGCCTGGTAGCGCAGGTAAAGCTGGTAGTGCTCAGGCACGAAACACAGGCGCAGCACGCGCGCCTTGAGCGCTGCGTGGCCGCGGCGCGCGCGCGCTTGGCTGCGCGTGGCCTTGAAGGTCTGCACCGGCACCCGCAGCGGTACGCAGGCGCGGCAGCCGTCGCAATGCGGGCGATAGGTGAACATGCCGCTGCGTCGAAAACCGTTGGCCACCAGACCCGAATAGGCGTCGGCGTGGATCACGTGACTGGGCGTGGCGACTTGCGAGCGTGCCATGCGCCCGGCAATGTAGCTGCAAGGGTAGGGCGCCGTTGCATAGAACTGCAACGATGCCAACGGAAGTTCTTTGGGGTGCGTCACGTGCCGGTCCTGGGCGTCGGTTTCAAAAGAGGTTTGAGAGGTGGCGCCAGTGATTTGGATGATAAGTCCATTCGACGCTCGTCGGCTTGCTTAGGCACGCAGCCAGGCCGTGCTCGAATTCGCTTCGCTGCACTTCGCGCGCGCCCAGCGAGGTCAAGTGTTCGGTGCGTTGCTGGCAATCGATCGTCGATACCTCGTGCTCGCGGCAAAAACACACCAGCGCGGCGAGCGCGATCTTCGATGCGTCGGGCCGCAGCGAAAACATCGACTCGCCGAAGAACATGCGGCCCAGGCTGACTCCATACAGGCCGCCCACGAGTTGCCCGTCCACCCAAGTCTCGACACTGTGCACTCGACCGGCTGCGTGCCAGGTGCGGTACGCGGCTATCATCGCCGGCACGATCCACGTCCCGGCCTGCCCTTGCCGCGGCGTTGCCGAACAAGCCTCGATCACCGTGGAAAACGCCGTGTCGATGCGAACCTCGCATGCCGGGGTGCGGACGAAGCGGGCGAGCGTCTTGCGAAAGGAGCGCGACACCTTGAATTCGTCCACCGGCAGCACCATGCGCGGACTGGGCGACCACCACAGCACGGGTTGACCCTCGCTGTACCACGGGAAGATTCCCTTCGAGTAGGCCTCTTCGAGGCGGCGCGGCGTCAGCTCACCCCCGGCAGCAAGCAACCCGGGGGCGTCGGAGTCGGCTGGCAAGGCGTGGCGCGTGTCGGGCAGTGCGTCGTCCGGCCCGCGCAGCCAATGCATCATGGGCGAGCGTTCGTGGTCAGGTCAACGGCTCTCTGCTGCAGCGTCGCATCGCCGCGCAGCTTGAATTTGGCGACGCGATGCGTCGGCGTTTGCGGCAACGTCGGGACGAAGATCACGTAGCGCGGCACCTTGGACGCGGCCAATCGTTGCCGCACCCACTCTGCCAGAGCCGGCTCGGTCAGGGTGGCGT
>JBEBHW010000665.1:0-2708 GCA_040081145.1 Burkholderiaceae bacterium | reverse complement strand
CCACCTGGAGCCGCTCCGACTTCATGCGGCTATAGATCGACTCGGTGATGTTGGCGACGAAGTCGACGCGCTTGATGCGCACGTCGACGATTTCGATGCCGAACGATTTCGCGTCATCGACGAGGCGCATGCGAACGTCGCGAACGACTTTGTCGCGCTCGGTGGACAACACGCCGCCCACGGTGCGCTTCGTGACTTCTTCGTTGAATGCGGCGTGCACGACGGGGCTCAGGCGCGCTTCAAGGTTGCGGATGTCGACGCCGTTATTGCGGATGAATTGCCTGGGCTCGGCGACGCGCCACTTGACGAGCCAGTCGATCACCAGGCTCTTCTTTTCGGCTGTGAAGATGGGACGGGTCTCGGGGCTGTCGAGAGTCTGAATGCGGCGGTCCAGGAATACGACGTTCTGGAACGGCGGGGGGAGCTTGAACTTCAAGCCCGGCTCCTGCACCACTTCCTTGATTTCACCCAAGGCGTAGATCACGGCGACTTGGCGCTGGTCGACGACGAACAGCATCGACGCGAGCACCATCAAGGACAACAGGACGGCGGCGACGATCAGACCGATTCGGTTCATGGCGGGGCTCCCTTCAACGGCCGTCGCGGTCGCGGCCACGCTGGCCGTCGCGCGAGCGCACGTCCACCGCGCCCGTGCCGCTCGGCAACTCGGACGGCGCCGCAGGTGCCGGCGCCACAACGGCGCCGGCAACGCCGGCTTGTTGCAGGAGTTTTTCCAGCGGCAAGTTCAGCAGGTTCGCGCTGTTGTGGCTGTCGATCATGACTTTGCTGACGTTCGAATAGACCTGCTGCATCGTCTCCAGATACATGCGGTCGCGCGTCACCGCAGGCGCCTTCTGGTACTCGGCGAGCACCTGCCGGAATCGCTGCGCGTCGCCCTCGGCCTGCGCGATCACGCGCGCCTTGTAGCCTTCCGCCTCTTCGCGAAGCCGTGCCGAGGAGCCTTGCGCCTTCGGAATCACGTCGCTCGCGTAGGCCTGGCCTTCTTTCTTCAAGCGGTCGCCGTCTTGGCCGGCCTTGAGCGTGTCTTCGAACGACGCGAGCACCTGCTCGGGAGGTTGCACGCTTTGCACGTTGACGTTGACGACGACGATTCCAGCGTTCAGCCGGTCCAGCTGGCTCTGAATGGAGGTGACGAGGTCCGCGGCGATCGCGTCGCGCTGTTCATAGAGCACCGAGTCGATCTTGCTTTTGCCGACGATTTCGCGAACCGCGGATTCGGCGGCGAGTGCGACCGCGTCTTCGGGGTCGCGGTTCTCGAAGAGAAATGCCCGAGAGTCCTTGAGCCGGTACTGCACCGTGAAGCGGATGTCGATGATGTTTTCGTCTTGCGTGAGCATCGACGAGTCGCGCAGGCCCGTCGCCGGAACGACGGCGTTCTTGCCCACCTCGCGCGAGCGCAGTTGCGAGACACGCACGGTTTCATGCGCCTGGAACGGATACGGCATGCGCCACTTGAAGCCCGCGTCTTCGGTGCGGCTGTACTTGCCGAACGACGTGACGACGGCCTGCTCGCCTTCCTGCACGATGAAGAATCCGCTGCCCAGCCACACCAGCAGCACGACGCCGGCGATGAGCAACGCGCCGATTCCGGCGCTCTTCGGGTCGGTGGGGAAACTCGGGCCACCGCCCGAATCCTCCGAGCCGTTGCCGCGTGGCGGCTTGCCCTTGCCGCCGAACAAGCCGCCGAGCTTCTTGTTCATGTCGCGCCAGAGTTCATCCAGGTCGGGCGGGCCGTCGCCGCGGCCGCTGGCCATGTGGGGCGCGTGCACCGGATCGTCGCGCGTCGTGCCCTGGCCTGCCCCGTGGCGCAGGCGGCGCCCCAAGCCGGCACAGAGGCGTGCGATCGACATCAGGAATTCGCGCAAGCGCTCGCCCCATCGGTGGCTCGACGGAAGGGTTGAATCGGAGTGGGTGAGTGGGCTCATGTCGATGCAAGAATCTTGGCAGGTCGGGTTCGATGCGCCGCGGCGGGTTCCCGCAGCGGCTCGTCATTCAATGGGGCTTCATCACCGGGCTCATCGGCTGCGTCGAGCAGATCCACCGGTGAGCGCTCCTCAGGTGGTGCAAATCCATCCGGATTCAAGTCTTGCTCGGCCGCACGGTTCAAAGATTCGACGATCAGGCGGCGCAGATCGTCCAGGCCCGTGCCGTCCAGCGCGCTGACGAACACCCGGCGCAGCGGGCCGCCTTCGGCGCTCATCTGCACGTCGACAAGCGCATGCGGCCGATGTGCGTCGTCCAGGCGATCGACCTTGTTCCACACCAGCACCTGCGGGATGCGGTCTGCGCCGATCTCTGTGAGCACGCGCTGCACCTCGGCGATTTGCTCGTCGCGCACCGGGCTTGCGGCGTCGATCACGTGCAGCAGCAGGTCGGAGTCGGTGGCTTCCTGGAGCGTGGCTTCGAAGGCCTCGACCAACTTGTGCGGCAGGTCGCGAATGAAGCCCACCGTGTCGGACAGCGACACCGAGCGCGAAATGTCCGTCAAGTGCAACTGGCGCGTCGTCGTGTCCAGCGTCGCGAACAACTGGTCGGCGGTGTACGCCCTGGCGTTGACCAGGGCATTGAACAAGGTCGACTTACCGGCATTCGTGTAGCCCACCAAGGACACGCGAAACGTCTGATTGCGCTCGCGCGAGCGGCGCTGCGTGCCGCGCTGGCGCTTCACGCGATCGAGCTTGGTCTTC
>JBEBHW010000664.1:0-2718 GCA_040081145.1 Burkholderiaceae bacterium | reverse complement strand
ATCCTGGCAAGCAACGTAATGGTCCCTTCTAAGCCTACTATGCTTGGCATCTCGGGCTTCACCTGCTTGGGACACAGGACTGCGATCGTCACTGGTTTGGGCGCAGGTGGAGCGGGCGGTGGCGGCGGCGGCGCCGGTGGAGCTTCAACAATCACCGGCGCTGGTGGTGCCGGCGCAATGACCACCGGCGCAGGCGGAGGAGTGGGCGTCACGACTGTGATGGTGGGCGCCGGCGGCGGCGGAGTGGCGATTTGCACCTCTGGAGGCGGAATGAACGGCGGCGGCGGCGCTTCGAGCTTGGGCGGTGGCGGCACCACGATTTCCGGCGGTGGCGGCGGCTTCTTGATTTCTTCGATGACCTTGGTTTCGATCGGTGCGCGCACCACGTCGACTACCTTCTTCGCCAAGCCCGTCACCAAGGCATAGACGATCAGCGCGTGGAACAGGATGACAAACGTGAAGCCCACCAGGTGGCGCCTCGGGTCGGCCTGTCGCTTGGAAAAGTCCATCCTTCAATCTCTCGGCGTTTCGCCTCAGTAAGGCCACGATGTTGCCACAGGCGATGCGTGGGCAAACCTAGGGCAGCACCTGACCAAAGGCCTGCCAATGGGAAACCCTGACAGAGCTGTACGCGGCGAGACGCCACCCCGCTCGTCAGTGCACCGTCGAACTACTTGCCGATCGTGCGGTTGAGGAACGCCTCGACGCGGGTCCAGAAGTCCACGTTGTTCTGCACTTTCATCCAACCGTGACCTTCATCCGGATATACGACCCACTCTACGGATTGATTGTGCGGTTTGAGTGCGTCGCGTAGCCTCTCGCCATTGACGATGGGAACGCGATCATCCAGGCCACCGTAGGCCATCAAAACCGGCTGCTTGATTTCCGCCGCGCGTTGAACCGGAGAAGTGCGTCGAAATTGTTCCGCGTCCTTGTCCGGGTCGCCAATGAGGAGCGGCAGCGTGAACCGCCCTGCATCGACCCGGTTGAAGTCCGTCCAGGTCACGTTGAACATGAACGACGGGTCCGTGACACCGACCCAGTTGATACCGCATTTGTACAGATCCGGGTCCTTGACCAGACCCATCATTGCCAAATACCCCCGTAGCTGGCGCCCGCGATGCAGATTCGGTTCGCGTCGATCTTGCCTTGCGCGATCAACCAGCGAACACCGTCGGCGACGTCGTCCTGCATGGCCAGCCCCCACTGCTTCCAGCCTGCCCTGAAGAGCTTTGCGCCAAAGCCAGTGGAGGCGCGGGGGGCGGGCATGAACACGGCGTAGCCCCGGGAAACCAGGAACTGCACTGCGGGGTCCCATTCCCAGTCGACCCCGAATCAACGAGGACTGCAGCGACCGTCAGGTCATTGGGCAACTGGAGCCGATTCACGCAGTCGGGCAACGCGTGATCCACCTGCGCTTGTATCTTGGCGATGCGTTCGTCGACCCAGTGCGTCCGGGCGCGGTCGGCCTCATAGTCGACACCGAGCAACCGCGACCCATCACTGCTGAAGCGCAGGCCGCCCTCCAAATCGAAACCCTTGATCGCAACGACAGCTTCTGTGTCGAGTTTTTTCGCCTTCGGGTCGTAGCCGAAGATGGCCGCAGTGTCCGCGCCACTACGGGCGCTCACATACAACTTGCCCGCGGCGTCGAAAGCAATTGGAAGTACTTCGTTTTGGACTTCGTCGACTGCAAACTCGAATATGACTCGCCAGGGGTCCGATTCGGAGTCGCGAAAGTGGACTCTTGTGACTCCACCGGTAACCGAGGTGGCCGCACGCACAACGTTGTTCCGGTCGACCGCCCAGCCCCGCACGTCTCCGGGCCCCCCAAGGGTAAGCGACGTAGCGCGACCATTGGAGGTGTTCAAGCGCAGCAAATTGCTCGAGAACTTGCCCAAGGCTTGCATCGACGCAACTTCGACGAACACGTCTTCGGTCGGTTGCCCCTTGTCGAAGACACGGGAGTGAAATCGGGTACTCGCCGGCAATAGCTTCTTGCCCTCAGTCACCATGCTTTGCTCGGCAAGTTGCCGAAAGCCGTTCCCGTCGCGTTCGATCTGGATCGCTCGAAGGCCGAGAGCGCCACACGTTCAGCGGCGTTGCCGAGGACGCGCACCCGTTCCCCTCCCTTCTCGATCGTTCCGACGGCGAGTAGTTCACGCCGCCGCCAGAGCTGAACGCAACCCGCTCAGGTGCCGTGCATAGCGGCGCCAGCGACCCGACGACCGGGTGTATAGGGGCTCCCGCACCTGCCATGCACTTGGCGTCATTACGACGGACTTCGTCTTGTGAAAAGTCAAGCAGGTGTCTTGCCAGGGCAGTTCGCAGTAATCGAGCAGACGCTGGATTGCCACGCGCGGCTCGACGACCAGCGCGTCGTAGTCCACATCATGAATCGTGTCGCCGTACAACAACTTCCAGTGCGCCATGAGTCGCTTGTACTGGCGATACCAATGCGCCGTATCGAGCAGATCAAGCGCGTAGGGCATCGAGTGGCTGAGGTGGAGAAAGTAGACCGACAGGCAATTGTCGATCGGGTCTCTCAGGGTGTGAACAATCCTTGCTTCGGGAAACATCGACTTGATGAGCCCGATGTAGAGGAAGTTGTCGGGTCGCTTGTCGGTGAGCAAACCCCGGTTGGGATACCGAGCAGCGATGCCTTCGAGATAAATGGCGCGCAGACGCTGCAGCGTCGCGCCGTCCTCAGGTACGGAA
>JBEBHW010000663.1:0-2724 GCA_040081145.1 Burkholderiaceae bacterium | reverse complement strand
TCTTGTCGACGACATGCTCGAGACCATGTACGCCGCCGACGGCGTGGGCCTGGCAGCGACCCAGGTCGACGTGCACGAACGCATCATCGTCATCGATACCGCGCCGCAGCTGCGGCGGCCGCACGTGCTGATCAACCCCGAGCTGGTGGCGGTGAGCGACGAGCTCACGGTCACCGACGAAGGCTGCTTGTCGGTCCCCGAGATCTACGACAAGGTGCAGCGCCACACGCAAGTGACGGTGCGCGCGCTGGACCGCAACGGCCAGAGCGTGCAGTTCGATGCCGACGGCCTGCTCGCTGTGTGCGTGCAGCACGAGATGGATCATTTGCTGGGTAAGGTGTTCGTGGAATACCTCAGTCCGCTCAAGCGCGAGCGCATCCGCCACAAGATGCTCAAGCGCTCGCGCGACGAGCGACGCGCCTGAAGCGCCGCTGCGGCTGCGACACCACCATGCGAATCGCTTTCGCCGGCACCCCTGAGTTCGCGCTCGAGACTTTGCGCTGGATTCGCGCGTCGGGTTTCGACGTCGTGCTCGTGCTCACTCAGCCGGATCGGCCCGCCGGGCGGGGCCTCAAGCTTCACGCGAGCCCGGTGAAAACTTTTGCGACGGCGCACGGCCTGCACACAGCGCAGCCGCGCAGCCTGCGCCTGGACGGCAAGTATCCAGGCGACGCGCAGCAGGCGGAGCACGCCCTGCGCGCGGCGCGCCCCGACGCGATCGTCGTCGCCGCGTATGGCCTGCTGCTGCCGACCTGGGTGCTGGAGTTGCCGCGCCTCGGGTGCTTGAACGTTCACGCTTCCTTGCTGCCACGCTGGCGGGGCGCCGCGCCGATCCAGCGTGCCATCGAAGCCGGCGACGCGCACACCGGCGTCACGATCATGCAAATGGACGAGGGCCTGGACACGGGCGACATGCTGCTGTGCGAGTCGCTCGATATAGCGCCGATGGACACCGCGGGCAGCCTGCTGAACCGGCTCGCCCCGCTGGGTGCGCGCTTGCTCGTGGACGCGCTGCAGCGCGCCGGGCAGGGGCGGCTTGCGCGGGTGCCGCAACCCGAAGCCGGCGCCGTCTACGCGCGCAAGCTCGACAAGGCCGAAGCGCCAATCGATTGGAGCGACGCAGCGCCTGCGATCGAGCGGCGGATTCGCGCGTTCGACCCCGCTCCGGGGGCGAGCGCGACGCTTGGCGACGAGACCTTCAAAGTCTGGCGTGCCGAATTGGTCGCGGCGTCGGGCGCGCAGCTGGGTGAGCCTGGCGAAATCATCGCGGTGGAGCCTGCCGGCGTGAGCGTCGCGTGCGGCGCAGGCGCACTGCGCCTGACCGAATTGCAGCGCAGCGGCGGCAAGCGCCTGTCAGCGCAAGCCTTTCTCGCAGGCCACGCGCTGCGCGCGGGAATGCGCTTTGCGCCGCGAATCCGTTGAACTTTGGCCGACCAGCCGCATCTACGGCTGCGCCGCAAATTCGGCACCATAGGCAAAGGAATCCCGCAAATGTTCAATCTGATGAAGACCGCCATCCTGATGGCCGCGATCACGGCGCTGTTCATGGCGATCGGCTCATCTCTGGGGGGCCAGCAGGGAATGTTGCTCGCCTTGATCGTCGCGCTGGGCATGAACTTCTTCAGTTACTGGTTTTCCGACAAGATGGTGCTGAAGATGTACAACGCGCAAGAGGTCGACGAGACCTCGGCGCCGCAGTTCTACGGCATGGTGCGTGAACTCGCCCAACGCGCGCAACTGCCGATGCCGCGTGTCTACCTGATCCAGGAAAACGCGCCGAACGCCTTTGCCACCGGGCGCAACCCCGAGCACGCGGCGGTGGCTGCGACGACGGGAATCCTGCAAGTGCTCAGCGAACGCGAGTTGCGCGGCGTGATGGCGCATGAACTCGCGCATGTGAAGCATCGCGACATTCTCATCAGCACGGTCAGCGCGACGATGGCCGGCGCGATTTCGATGCTCGCCAACTTCGCCATGTTCTTCGGCGGGCGCAACGGCCGGTCCACGAACCCGATTGTCGGCATTCTGGTGATGCTGCTCGCCCCGCTGGCAGCGAGCCTGATCCAGATGGCGATCAGCCGCGCCCGCGAATTCGAAGCCGATCGCGGCGGCGCTGAAATTTCCGGCGACCCGCAGGCGCTGGCCAGCGCGCTGCAGAAAATCCAGCGCTATGCACAAGGCATCCCGATGCAGGCGGCCGAGAGGCACCCGGAAACCGCGCAGATGATGATCATGAACCCGCTGTCGGCGGGCGGCCTGCGTGGCCTGTTTTCGACGCATCCGGCCACCGAAGAGCGCGTCGAGCGCCTGCTCGCTCTGGCGCAGACGATGGGTCGCTGAGGGGGCGACCCGGCGCGACCCGGCACGGCGATTTGATGCGCCTGCGCGCGTCCCGCCTTGGCGCGCTTTCTGCGGCCGGTGCAATGATTCGGCACCGGCCGAGTCTCGGTGAAAATCGGCACCCCGCCGACCCTTCGAATGCTCCAGCCATGAACGTCATTCGCTTCACCGATCTCATCGCTTCCGGCCAGGTCGCCGGAAAACGGATCTTCATTCGCGCCGACCTCAACGTCCCGCTGGACGATGCGGGGCACATCACCGAAGACACGCGAATTCGCGCCTCGGTGCCGTGCATTCGGATGGCGCTTGACGCAGGCGCTGCCGTGATGGTCACGTCGCACCTCGGGCGGCCCACGGAGGGCCAGCTCACTCCAGCGGATTCGC
>JBEBHW010000662.1:0-2727 GCA_040081145.1 Burkholderiaceae bacterium | reverse complement strand
GCGGTGGCGAGCGCGGCGAGCAACTGCACGTTGTTCATCGGCTCAGCTGATGACGCATCTTCACGGCGACGTCGGCGACGCCGGAACTCGCGTCAAGGTCGGCGCGCGCCTGGACCGCGCCGGCCGCGCCGTCGTCATCGCATTTCCCGTTACGGAGACTCCGCACATGAGTGATGACAAGATGCTTCGCGAAATGACGAGCGACCCGAAGCTGCGCAAGATCCTCGTCACCGACGCGATGACGGGCGTGGGCCAGGCGCTGGTGCGCGCGCTGGTGAAGGCGGGTGCCGAGATCGTCTGGGCCGGCCACGCCGAGCCGTGGAAACGCCACGGTAGCGGCCTGGACGACATCACGTCGCTGCCGCAGGTGAGCCTCGTGCCGCTGGACCTGACGAACGGCCGCGCGGTGACCGAACTCGCGGGCGAGATCGGCGGCAAGGTCGACATCGTCATCAATAACGCGGAAGTGCACCGCACTTTCGGGATTTCCGCCAGGCGCGGCACCGACGCGGCGCGCGCCGAGATGGACGTCAACTACTTCGGTGCGTTGCGCCTCGCGCAGGAATTCGGCCCCGCGCTGATGGGCCGCGCGGCCGACGGTGCAACGCACGCCACCGCGTGGGTGAACCTGCTGTCGATCTACGCGCTCGCGAACTTTCCGCCGCACGGCACGTACAGCGCGAGCAAGGCGGCCGCACATTCGCTCGCGCAGTGCCAACGCGCGGAGATGCGTGCAGCGGGAATTCGCGTGATCAACGTGTTCCCCGGGCCGATGGAGGACGAGTGGAACCAGAACATGCCGCCGCCCAAGCTCACGCCGGACGCGCTCGCGAGCGCTGTGATCAAGGCGCTGCGCGACGGCGTGGAAGACGTGTACCCCGGCGACGTCGCGCAGGAGTGGCTGGAGCGCTGGCGCGAGAACCCAAAAGTGCTCGAGCGCGAACTCGCGGCGGGAGGCTGAGCCGATGAACAACGTGCAGTTGCTCGCCGCGCTCGCCACCGCTTTGAACAGCGGCGGCGTGCGCGTCATCGACCTGACGCAGACGCTCACGCCCGAGTTCCCGCAAATCGCGCTGCCGCCCGAGATGGGCCAGTGCTGGCCGTTTCGCATCGAAGAGGTGTCGCGTTACGACGAGCGCGGCCCGGGCTGGTACTGGAACAATTTCTCCTGCGGGGAACACACGGGGACGCACTTCGACGCGCCCATTCACTGGATCTCCGGCCGGAACTTGCCGAACAATGCAGTGGACACGATTCCGGCGCAGCACTTTGTTGCGCCTGCGTGCGTGATCGACTGCCACGAGCAGGCGCTGCAGGATCCCGACTACCTCATGACGGTGGCGGACATCGAAGCCTTCGAAGCCGCGCACGGCCGCATCGGCGAGGGAAGCTGGCTGCTGATGCGCACCGACTGGAGCAAGCGGCAGGACCCCGAGCAATACCAGAACTTCGACGAAACCGGCCAGCACACGCCCGGGCCGAGCAGCGAGGCGGTGCAGTTTCTCGTCGAGCAGCGCGGCGTGCTCGGTTTCGGCTCGGAAGCGATCGGCACCGACGCCGGGCAGGGCTATCACCTGCGCCCGCCTTACCCCTGCCACTACTACATGCACGGCGCGGGGCGCTACGGCCTGCAGTGCCTGACCAACCTCGACCAACTGCCGCCCACCGGCAGCGTGCTGATCTGCCCGCCGCTGAAGATACAGCAGGGCAGCGGCAGCCCGTTGCGCGTGCTCGCGCTCGTCGGGAGCTGAGGCCGTGGCAGAAGTCTGCAGCGTTGCTCTCGTTACCGGAACGAGCACGGGAGTCGGCAAGGTCATTTGCGAACACCTGCTGGCCAGCGGCTACGAGGTCGTGGCCATGGCGCGGCGCGCGACCGACATCAAACACCCGCGCCTGCACAGCGTGAGTGTCGATCTTGGCGACCGCGCCGCCACCGCGCAGGCCGCCGCCGACATGGCGCGGCGTTTCGAGATCACGACCGTCGTGCACAACGCCGGCGTCATCCGCCCGGCGCTGCTTCCCGACGTGCAACTCGGCGACCTGGATGCCCTCACCGAACTGCACCTGGGCAGTGCGATCGCGCTCGTGCAGGCGGCGCTGCCGGCGATGCGCGCGGCGCATTTCGGCCGCATCGTGCTGCTCTCCTCACGCGGCGCGCTGGGCCTGGCCACGCGCAGCGTCTACTCGGCCACCAAGGCGGGCCTGATCGGCATGGCGCGCACCTGGGCGCTCGAGCTCGCGCCGCAAGGAATCACCGTCAACGTGGTCGCGCCCGGGCCGATCCGCGGCACCGAGATGTTTCATGCGGTCGTTCCGGCGCAGAGCGAGCGCGAGCGCAAGCTCGCCAAAGCGATTCCGGTGCAGCGCCTGGGCACACCCGAAGACGTGGCGCGCGCGGTCGACTTCTTTGTCGCCCCCGCGAACAGCTTCGTCACTGGGCAGGTGCTCTACGTGTGCGGCGGCGCAAGCGTGGGGGGTGTCGTGATATGAAAGTGCGGTCGCGAGGGCGCCACCGCTGCCGATGACGCTGCGCCGGGCCACGGTAGGAGATTCGCTCCCGTGGGTCCGCCGCCATAAGCCGGGGCTATGCGTCCAGACAAAAGGCGTCTTGGACCCGATGGCGATGGCGATTAAGGTGGTGCCGTCCGTGGCCGTAAGGAACCGAAGGTGAGCACGATCCGAATCGCCGCGCGCATGCGCCGCATCAAGCCGTCCCCCAGCAGCGCG
>JBEBHW010000661.1:0-2736 GCA_040081145.1 Burkholderiaceae bacterium | reverse complement strand
CCATGAACGCATGGGGAGACATTCCAAGGCGGATGGCCGCATTCGCGGCCTGCTCTTTCAGTTCATCGGGGAGTTTGAGGGAGGTGGTTGCCATGCGCTATCGGCTCCAAATATCGGGTGGCACCATGGTAACACCCCGCACAGCCCAGGCGTCATGGCTCGCGCTTGGCGGCGCACCGCCTCGCCCCGGCGCCGCACCTCACTTCGCGATCAACTTGAAATCGAACCGGATCGAGAGCCTGTCGTCGGCAGCGAGCACCAACTCGATGGCGAGCGAATCGACTTCCGCCTGGAACTGGCCGCTGTTGCCCTGCAGCATGCCGCGCACCGCCTGGCGCACGTCGAACTCGATCGCGCGCGGCAGCGCAGCGAGCAGGCCCGACTCGACGAACAGGCGCAGGTTCGGGTCGTCGACCTGGTCGATGCGCAGGTCCGTGAGCACGACCAAATTGCCGCGTGCCACCGGCTTGCCCGACGCGACCGTCCACGACGCGATTGCAACGCCGACGCAAGAGCGCCCGTCGACCACGCCCACACGCGCAGTCAGGTGCGAGCGGATTCGAATCCGCCCGCCCTCGATCACGACGCTCGGCCGGTCGAGGTAGGCCGAGCACGGGCCCTTCACGAGGTCGTAGCGACCGTTGTTCGTGAACAGCGTCTGCGCGAGCAGCTTGTCCACGGCCGAATGCTCGAGGATGATTTCCGCAGCGCTTGCGCCGGTGCAACACGCCGTGGCGAACACGCAGGTCGTCAAAAAGCGTCGCATGATGGCCTCCCGAGTCATGGCGACGGCGCATGCCGCGCCAGCACCGCCTTCAACGCCGCCCCAGTATGGCTGGCCTTGCACAGCACCAGCGCTTCAGGCGCGCCCGCGATCACGACCGCCCCGCCGTTCACGCCGCCTTCGGGCCCGAGGTCGATGACCCAGTCGGCTTCGGCGATCACGTCGAGGTCGTGTTCAATGACGATCACGCTGTGCCCGGCGTCGACCAGACGGTGCAGGACGCGAATGAGTTTCTCCACGTCGGCCATGTGCAGACCCACCGTCGGCTCGTCGAGCACGTAAAGCGTGTGCGGCGCCTTGTTGCCACGTTTGCCCACGTCGTCGCGCACCTTGGTCAGTTCCGTGACGAGTTTGATGCGTTGCGCTTCGCCACCACTCAAAGTCGGCGATGGCTGGCCCAGCGTGAGGTAGCCCAGGCCCACATCCTTCAGCAATTGCAGCGGGTGCGCGACGTTTTGCATCGATGCAAAAAAGCCAACGGCTTCGTCGATTTCCATCTTCAACACGTCGCCGATGCTTTTGCCGCGCCAGCTCACCGCGAGCGTTTCGGCGTTGAAGCGCGCGCCGTGGCACACGTCGCACGGCACTTTGACGTCAGGCAAAAAGCTCATCGCGATCGTGCGCACGCCCTGGCCTTCGCAGCCTGCGCAACGCCCTTCGCCGGTGTTGAAGCTGAACCTGGCAGGCGCGTAGCCGCGCGCGCGCGCTTCGAGCGTCTCGGAAAAGAGCTTGCGGATCGTGTCCCAGAAGCCGATGTAAGTGGCCGGACAGGAGCGCGGCGTCTTGCCGATCGGGGTCTGGTCGACTTCGAGAACGCGGTCGATGAATCCCCAGCCGTCGATGTGCGTGCAGCCTTGCCAGTTGGGTTTGCCGCCGCGCGAGTTGATGAACTGCAGATTCGCAAGCAACACGTCGCGCGCGAGAGTCGACTTGCCCGAGCCGCTGACGCCGGTGACGGCGACCAAGCGCCGCAGCGGAATGTCGACGCTGATGTTCTGCAAGTTGTGCATACCTGCGCCATGCACCGTCATCAACAGATTCGCCGCACTCTCGCGGCGCACCGTCGATGCGCTGACTCGCGCCACCTCGCGCCGCGCCTGCAAGGGGTGGACGAGCGGATGTGCAAGGAAGCGCCCTGTCGCCGATTCGGCGTTTGCCGACACGCTTGCCACGCTGCCTTCGGCGACGAGCGAACCGCCGCGTCTGCCAGCGCCCGGGCCAATGTCGATGATGTGATCCGCGCGGCGAATCGTGTCTTCGTCGTGCTCGACGACGACGAGCGTATTGCCTTTCACGCTGAGCGTATGCAATGCCTTGAGCAGCACCTGGTTGTCGCGCGGGTGCAGGCCTATCGTCGGCTCATCGAGGACGTAGCACACGCCCTGCAAATTGCTGCCGAGCTGCGCCGCCAGGCGAATGCGCTGCGCCTCGCCGCCGCTGAGCGTGGGCGCGGCGCGGTCCAGCGTCAAATAACCCAGGCCAACCTCTTCGAGGAATTCGAGGCGGCTCTTGATTTCGCTGACGACGTCGCGGGCGATTTCGGCGTCGCGGCCGATGAGCTTCAGCGAATCGACCCAGGCGCGCGTATCGCTGACGCTCCACTGCGCGACCGCCGCAATCGAATGGCCCTCGAACGTGACGCCGCGCGATGCCGGATTCAGGCGTGTGCCGGAGCAATCCGGGCAGGGTTGGTTCGCGACGCCTTCGACCTCCATCTCTTCCGACGGAAAGCTCTGCTCACGGCCTTTGTTGTCGTCGTCGCGGACCGAATCGTCGTACGCCTTGCGCTGCTCGCGCGTCAGCGCCAGGCCCGTGCCGACGCACGTCGTGCACCAGCCGTGTTTGCTGTTGTAGCTGAACATGCGCGGGTCGAGCTCGGAGTAGCTCGTTCCGCACGTGGGGCACGCACGCTTCACGGAGAACACCTTGACGCTGCCGGCGTAGGGGGTCGC
>JBEBHW010000660.1:0-2738 GCA_040081145.1 Burkholderiaceae bacterium | reverse complement strand
CGACAAGCGGCCGCCGATCAGCGGCTTCTCGTTCGTCGCCGTGTCGTTCGCCATCGCCGCGGCGATCAACATTCCGATCGCCATCGTCGAGCAGATGCTCGGCGCGCGCATGGTGGTCGGCCCGTCGTCGCTTGCCGTCGTGGCCTACACCGCAATCTTTCCGAGCGTGCTCGCCTACCTGATGTTCAATCGCGGCGTCGAGATCATCGGCCCGACGCGGGCCGGCGCTTTCATGCACCTGGTTCCCTTGTTCACAGCGGGGCTCGCCATCGCCACCGCCGATGGCTACATCGCGGCCATCGCCGCCGCCAACGGCTTCACTGTTGCCACCCGCGACACCGGCGCCTTCGAGGCCGCCGGCGCCGCCGTCATCAACCCCTGGCAAGCTTGAATTTCCAGCCTGCGCGTGAGCACTGTGCGGGAATTTCTGCAGGAACTTCCCGGGTAGCGCAGCCAGTGGCCCGGGTGTTCGGTAGACACATGAACCGCCCCCGGCTTTTGAGGAGGCTCCAACGCTTGAGCAGATGGAGCCATGAACAAGTCGAACAAGTTCTCACCTGAGTTCCGTGAGCGGGTCGTGCGCGGGTGTGCCTGCTCGATTTTTTCGTCGCACTCACTCACTGGCGCCTGGTAGAAGTCGTACAGCGCCATCGCCCGTTGCAGCGCGAAAACATGCTCGGCCTGCCACATCGGACCGTGAAGACGCGAACCACGTCTTGTTCGTGAACAGACGTCAAGTTGTCAAATTCCGATCGGACACTTGGTGAACCGAGAGGGCCCGCGCAGTGCAGCTCCACCTGCCGACCGAGGACGATCTGCGGACCGAGATGCGCCGTGAATGCCAGTCACGCCCCGTACACCAACTTTGCGGTGCGACTCGGCCCGCTCTGCGAGGATTCGACTCGATGATCGAAAACAAGTGTCGTTCCAGCGCGGCCAGCGCTTCTGTCTTCTCCGGGAGTCAATCGTGGCGCTCGCAGTGCTTCTGCTGAATGCCGTTGGTCCTGCCGTGCTCAACAGTTGAGCGCGTACCTCCTCGAGACGCCAAGCGCCTGTAGACGCGTTTCGATGCTCCGGCGGACGTCCCGTCCCTCAACAGGCGCAGGCGAGTGGCGCTGCTTCTCGGGAACGCGCTTTGCAATCGCGGCAAACACAGACGGCCACCTGGTGTGGTGGTCGGGTTTTTGCCCGCTCGTTGTCGGGAAGATGCAGGCGTTTCAGCGCCCCAGGTCTTTCGCCGTCGTACCGCCGATGCCCCACTGCGTCTTGGGCACCTCGGTGATCCACACGCGCACGGCCTCGCGCGGGGCGTTGACCGCCTCGATCAAGGCGTTGGTGACCTTTTCGATCACGGCGCGTTTTTGTTCGTCGGTGCGGCCTTCGATCATGTAGACCTGGGCAAAGGGCATGGGGAGTCTCCTTGGTCGTGAGTTCGCAGGCTTCAGTCAGCGCTGCCATGTTTGCCCGGACTCCAGGCGCGGGCCGAGAGGTGTTCGCGGGCTTGCGAGAGCGGTTCGGGTTCGAGCGTGGTCGCCATCGAGTCGTTCCAGCGGTTGAAGAAGCCGAACAGGCTCACCACGCCGAGAATCTCGACGATCTGGCCTTCGCTCCAATGGCTCCGCAGCCGCGCATGCAGTTCGTCGTCGACTGCGTTGGGCTGGCTGGCGGCGGCAAAGGCGTAGTCGATGGCGCAACGCTCGGCCTCGCTGAACAGCGGGCTCTTGTGATATTCGGGCAGTGCGACCAGCTTATCGGCCGACACGCCATGACGCATCGCGCTCGTTCCGGTGTGTGCCTGGCAATAGAGGCAACCGGCAGTCATGCTGGCGGCATGACCGAGGAGACGCTTGAGCCCGAGATCGACCTCGCCGCGCGGGTCGTAGACGCCCCGCGACAGCGCGATGAGGCCGCGCGCGAGCCCGGGCCGGCGAGCCATCGTGAGCAGGCTGTTCGGCACGAAGCCGAGCGTGCGTTCGAAGAAGGCGAAATCCTCGTCGAGTTCGGCGAAGGCATCGCGCGGCAAGGGTTGCATGCGGGCCATGTACGTTCTCAGGTTCAGGCGATGCTGCGCACCACGCCGCCATCCACGCGCACGGCCGCGCCGGTGGTGGCCGCAGCGAGCGGGCTGCACAGGTAGACGGTCATCGTGGCCACTTCGTCGGGCGTGACGAAACGTTTGATGATCGAGGTGGGGCGGCCGTGCGCGAAGAAGTCGCGCGCGGCTTCGTCGAAGCTCTGGTTCTTCCGTGCCGAGAGCTTGTCGAAGAAATCCTTCGCGCCCTCGGTGAGCGTGGGGCCGGGCAGTACGCTGTTGACGGTGACGCCGGTGCCGGCGCAGGTCTCGGCCAGGCCGCGCGCGACCGACAACTGCGCCGACTTCGTCATGCCGTAGTGCACCATCTCGGCGGGCGGGCAGATGCCCGATTCGCTCGAGACGAAGATCACGCGGCCCCAGTCGCGCTGCTTCATGCCGGGCAGCAGGGCGCGCGCCATGCGCACGCCGCTCATCACGTTAACGTCGAAGAAGCGCTGCCAGTCTTCGTCGGCGATGGCTTCGAACGGCTTGGGGTCGAAGATGCCGAGGTTGTTGACGAGGATGTCGGCGCCGCGCCCATCCCGTGCCCCCAGCGCAGCCGCGAGCGCCGCGCAGCCCGCCGCGTTGCCCAGGTCGGCCGCGACGCCTCGCACGTCGGCCTCGGGCTGCCCGGCGCGCAGCTTCGTGAGCGCCGTGTCGACCG
>JBEBHW010000043.1:0-11933 GCA_040081145.1 Burkholderiaceae bacterium | reverse complement strand
ATCAGCTCCAACTCCTGCGCCACCTCGTGCCTCCTCGAACAGCCAAGGGGACACTTCTACTTTGTGCGCAGGGGACATTACTGTCTTGGGGCCACATGACGCACCCGCGAGCAGGGTCGCCGCTACACTGCCCAGCCCCTTCCGAACCGCCCGATGACACTGCGCATGTCTGCTTCCAACGACGCCCTGAACCCCCTGTTGCAACGCGCTGAGTCGCTGCTGGCGCGCCTGGAGGCGGTGTTGCCGCATGCGCTCACGGCGCCGGATTGGTCCGCCGCAATCGCGTTTCGCTACCGCAAGCGCGGCGGCTCGGGGGTCATCGAGCCCGTGCGGCACGTGGCGACGATTCGCCTCGCCGATCTGGTCGAGGTCGCGCCGCAAAAGGAGCGGCTCGTGCGCAACACCGAGCAGTTCGTCGCCGGCCACGGCGCGAACAACGTGTTGTTGACGGGCGCTCGCGGCACAGGCAAAAGCTCGCTCATCAAAGCGTGTCTGAACCACTTTGCGCCGCGCGGGCTGCGCCTGATCGAAGTCGACAAGACCGACCTGATCGACTTGCCCGACATCGTCGACCTCGTCGCCGAGCGCGTCGAGCGCTTCGTCGTGTTTTGCGACGACTTGAGTTTTGACGAAGGCGAGCCGGGCTACAAGGCGCTGAAGTCGATCCTCGACGGATCGGTGGCGCAGTCGAGCGACAACGTGCTGATCTACGCGACGAGCAATCGCCGCCATCTGCTGCCCGAGTACATGAAAGAGAACCTCAGCTACCAGCACACCGAGGATGGTGAGGTCCATCCGGGCGAAGTCGTCGAGGAGAAGATTTCGCTGTCAGAGCGCTTTGGCCTGTGGGTCAGCTTCTATCCGTTCAGCCAGGACGAATACCTGGCTATCGTCGCGCAGTGGTTGCGCGGCTTGGGCGTCGACGAGGCGGCGATTCGGGCGGCGCGCTCGGAGAGCCTGGTCTGGGCGCTGGAGCGCGGTTCGCGCTCCGGGCGCGTCGCGTTTCAGTTCGCCAAGGACTATTCGGGGAGGCACGTCGCTTGAGTGGCTTTGCAAGTGCTCAGCTCTCTGAGACGTCGACGCTGGAGCGCACGCCGGTGGACGTTGCGGTGGGTGTCTTGATCGACGCTTCAGGGTGCTTTCTCATGACGACGCGCCCGCCCGGCAAGGTCTTCGAGGGTTATTGGGAGTTTCCCGGAGGCAAGCTCGAAGCGGGGGAGACGACGGCGCAGGCCTTGGCGCGCGAGTTGCACGAGGAACTCGGCATCGAAATTGGCGCTGTGCTGCCGTGGAAAACCGAAACAATGGACTACCCGCACGCCCGGGTGCGCCTGCACTTCTGCAAGGTATTCAGCTGGACCGGCGAGCTCGAGATGCGCGAAGGTCAGGCGTTCGCCTGGCAAACCCTGCCGGCGAAGGTGACGCCTCTTCTGCCCGGCAGCCTGCCGGTCTTGCGCTGGTTCGCCGACGAGCGCGGCTTCGCCGGCGCGACGCACGCCGGCTGACACACACGCCGTCTGACACGCGCCGTCTGAGTGTCAACCCAAAGTAGAAATGTCCCCTGTTTGACCAAGATAGAAATGTCCCCTTCGTGAGACGGGTGCGAAGGATGGTCAACCAGGCGCGGGGGCCGGCCGCGCAGGGCGTAGCCCGGAGCGGCGGGCCCCCGCGCGCGGCACGATGGGAGGGGTGTCGGGACGGAAGACGCCTTGTTTGCGCTGTTCGTCCTGGAAGGCCAACTCGGCCTTGAGGCGCAGCAGTTTGGAGTGCTGCGCATCGCGCGCCTTGCTCACCCTCGTGTTGAGCGTCTTGGGGTCCTCGGCTTGGCTGCTCTGCGTGCGCTCGTGCATGGCGTAGCTTCGGTAGGCCAACGGCTGGCCCCGATAGCTCAGATGCAACGCGCCATCCCCATGCTGTGCGATGTCCACCATCGCGCGCGCCTTGGGTGCATGCGGCTGCTTGGGGCACAACTGCACGATGCTGCCCTCGAACTTGCACGCGCCCTGGGCGCTGAGCTGGCGCTGGTGGTGCAGCGAGCAGATGTCGGCCAGCGCCTGTGCGCTGCCACCCCAGGGTCGGTGCATGTCCTGCGCCAGCGCAGGCTCGACCGCGAAACGCCGGTTGTGCTCACCCAGGTACGCGTCCAGCCAGGTGTTGGCTTGCGCGATGTTGTCGATGCCCTGCAACCGCATAGCCTTGCACATGCGGTCCTGCAGCGTTTGGAACAGCCGCTCCACGCGCCCCTTGGCCTGCGGGCTGCGCGCGCAGATGGGTTCGATGCGCAGCTGCAACAGCGCGCGCTCGAACTGCGTGGGCTTGGGGTCTTCGGGGTCGGACTTGGTGAAGATGCCGTGGCGGTCGCTGTACAGCGCCAGCGGCGCGCCAAAGCGCTGCACCAGCGCATGCAGCACCGCCAGGTAACCTTGGGTGGTCTCCTGCTCGAAAAACCTCGCACCCAGCACCCGGCCCGTGGCGTCATCGATGAACGCGATCAGGCAACACTTGGTCGATCGCCCCTCGAACCAGTCGTGATGGCTGCCATCGATCTGCACCAGCTCGCCCTGGCACTCGCGCCGCGCGCGTGGGCTGTGCACCCGCTGCGCCCGGCGCCGCTTGGCCTGCCACAGCCCGGCCTGCATCATCCAGCCGCGCAAGGTCTCCACGCTCCACTCAAAGCCGTGCTCGCGCTGCAGGTACTCGTGCGCCAACTGCGGGCCAAAGTCAGCGTATTGGCTGCGCACGAGCTGCATATAGTGCTCGCGCCGCTCAGCACAAATCCGCCGATGGCTCGCCTGGCCTCGCCTGCGTGAAACCAGCCCCTGCCTGCCCTGCTCGCGAACGCGCCGGCACAGCCGCTTGACCTGACGCACCGACAACCCGAGCAGCTTGGCCGCATGGGCCTGCTTCAGACCCCCGTCCTTCACCCGATTGATCACCTCAAGCCGGTGTACTTCCTTCTGACTCATCAGCTCCAACTCCTGCGCCACCTCGTGCCTCCTCGAACAGCCAAGGGGACACTTCTACTTTGTGCGCAGGGGACATTACTGTCTTGGGGCCACAGATTCAGCGGGCCGCGGTTCGGCACAATACACTCTTCGAGGCGACAAACCGACCGCAAATTGGGCGGACTCCCGGAACCCGTGACCGGCGCGCCGAAACCGTCTGCACCCGAGCAAGGGTGTTGTCCGGTAAGCCACAGGGCCGCCGCAAGGCGGCCCTTCGCTTTTGGGAGCAAGCCTTGCAGGCACAATTCAGCGCAAGCCAAGGCCCTCCGATGCGAGTCACTCCCCCAGTGTTCTTCTGTTCGTTGCTGGTTGTGGCATCTCCCGCCCTGGCCCTGAAAGTCGACGCGAAGGGCCTGGCGCGATTCGACGTCAATCACGCGATGTGCGAGGCCCGCGTCGCCGAGATGCGTGGTCGCGGCGACGAGATTTACTTGAGCCTGTGGAACGCCAAGCTCGATGCCGCGGCGCGCGCACAGCTCGCTCAGGCACGCAAGACGGGGCCTTACGCGGCCGAGCGGCGCCGCCTGCTTCCCTCGCCACCCAAGGCCAGCGAAGCCGCCGCGTTCGATCAGGAATGCCGCAACCTGTGGACGCAGGCGCAACGCAGCATGAAAGACAAGGCTCAGCCATGACGACGACACGCTTCGATTTGACCGGCCAGACAGCCGTCGTCACAGGCGCGTTCAGCGGCCTGGGCCTGCACTTCGCGCAGGTGCTCGCCGCCCAAGGCGCACGCGTGGCGATGCTCGGCCGGCGCGTCGAGCTGGGGCGCACGCTGGCCGCGCAAATCAACGACGAGCTGCAGCGCAGCGACGCGTGCACCGCCTTGCACGTCGACGTTGGCTCTGCGGCGAGCGTCGCCGCGACGCTGCAGGAGATCGTCGCCACGCTCGGGGTTCCCGACGTGCTGGTGAACAACGCAGGCATTGCGCTGCGCGCGCCCGCGCTGGAGACCAACGAGGCCGACTGGACGGAGATGCTCAACGTCAACCTCAGCGGCGTGATGCGCATGGCGCAGGCGACGGCCCGCGCGATGGTGAGCGCGCGCCGCGGCGGCGCCATCGTCAACATCGCCTCGATCGTCGGGCTGCGGGTTCGCGTGGGCGTCCTGGCGTATGCGACGACCAAGGCCGGCGTCGTGCAGATGACGAAGGCGCTCGCGCTCGAGTGGGCGGAGCACGGGATCCGCGTGAATGCCCTGGCGCCGGGCTACTTCGTCACCGAGCTGAACCGCGACATGCTCGCCTCGCCTCCCGGGCAAGCGATCATTGCGCGAATCCCGCAGCGGCGCACCGGCGAGCTCAGCGAGCTTGACGGCCCCCTGCTGCTGCTGGCCAGCGGCGCGTCGAGCTACATGACCGGCGCGGTGATCCCGGTGGACGGCGGGCACCTCGTGAACACCCTTTAACAAACGTCAAGGAGGCGATCCGCGACAATAGGGGCTTGCCCGAATCGGGAACCCTGGCTTCGCCAAACCATGATGAATCGGCTCTTCCCCGCACGCTACGCATTGCTTCTTTGGCTTGGCGGCCTGTTCCTGGTCTTGAATGGCTGCGTTCGGGCCGGCCTGCTCGCGTTTGAGGGGCCCGCGAACGTCGCACTGCCGCTCTGGGGTCTGATCGGCGTGTTCGCAACAGGCGCGCTCTATGACGCTGCCGCCCTCGCCTACGTGCTGGTGCCCTTCGCCCTGCTTGCGCTGGTGTGGACGGATTCGGCACGCGGGCGGCGCGGCCACGCGATCGTTGCCACCGCGCTGCTCGTGGCCGTGCTCGCGGGAATGTTGTTCACGGGAGTCGCCGAAGGCGTGTTCTGGAACGAATTTGCGTCGCGCTTCAATTTCATCGCCGTCGACTACCTGATTTACACGCGCGAAGTCATCGGCAATGTCCAGGAGTCGTACCCGGTGGCCATGATTCTTTCGGGAATCGGCCTCGTCGCCGCGTTCATCGTGTTCGTGTTGCGCAAGCCCGTGTGGCGCAGTGCGTCAGGGTCCGGCGGAACGTGGCGCCAAAGAGGCGGCGCAACGCTCATTCTTGTAGCGCTTCCCGTGGCGGGTTTCTTCGGCGTCAGCGACACGCCGCGTGAAGCGATTGCCAGCGCCGCGGGCCGCGAGCTCGCCGGCAACGGCGCCTATGAGTTCATGCGCGCCTATCGCAGCAACGACCTCGACTTCCAGAAGTTCTATCGCATCCTCGCACCGGGCCAGGCGCAACAGCAGGTGCGCGAAGAATTCTCTGAAGCAGGCTCGGCCAGCCCCTTCACCGGCAGCAGCCATCCCTTGGAACGCCAGGTCGGCACCGGGAATACGGCCAAGCCCTACAACGTCGTGATGGTCTCGATCGAAAGCCTGGGCAGCGACTTCGTCGAATCGTTCAGCGGCAAACCCGGTCTGACGCCGAATCTGGACCGCTTGGCGCACGCCGGAATGATGTTCACGAACGTCTATGCGACGGGCCTGCGTACCGTGCGCGGCCTGGAAGCGTTGACGCTGTCGATTCCGCCCACCCCCGGCCACGCCGTGCCGATGCGCGCGAACAACAAAGGTTTTCAGACCTTCGGCGGCGTGTTCAAGGAGCAGGGCTACGAGCCGCTCTACGTCTACGGCGGCTACAGCCGCTTCGACAACATGCGCGACTTCTTCGGTGGCAACGGCTACACCGTGATCGACCGCACTGCGATCGCCTCGAAAGACATCTCGCACGAAACGATCTGGGGCGTTGCCGACGAAGACCTGTTCAAGCTCACGGTGCGCGAAATCGATGCGCGCGCCGCCAAAGGCACCAAGGTGTTCGCACATGTGATGACGACGACGAACCACCGGCCGTTCACCTACCCCGCGGGGCGAATCGACATCCCCTCAGGCAGTGGCCGCGACGGTGCCGTCAAATACACCGACTGGGCAATCGGCGAGTTCGTGCGACTCGCGGCAACGCGTCCGTGGTTCGCCGACACCGTGTTCGTGTTTGTTGCCGACCACACGTCCAACGGCCGGGGGCGCACGAATCTGCCGCCGGAGAACTACCGCATTCCGCTGATCGTCTACGCGCCGGGAATCATTGCACCGCGGCACATCGACACGCTCGCCTCGCAAATCGACGTCGCGCCCACCGTGCTGGCCCTGCTCGACGTGACCTACACCTCGCGCTTTTTCGGGCAGGACATCCTCACCGATGGGCAACATCACCAGCGTGCCTTCATGTCGAACTACCTGACCGTGGGCTACATGCAGGACGGCAGGATCGTCGAGCTCTCGCCCAAGCGTGGCGTGAAGGTTGTCGACGCGCGCACCGGCGTGCCGAGCACGGACGACGCCAAACTCACGGCACACCTCAGCGACGAGGCGTCGGCGCATTACCAACTTGCCGCGCAATTGCTACTCGGCGGCGGCGGCGCAATCCCGGCGCTGCGCCAGGCCAGCGTCGTCTATTGATCTGCCTGCCGAGCCGAGTTTCGTTCTACCGAGACATCGGCGTCAAGCGGCGGACAGGCGCGCCGCGAGCAAGCGCTCCAGGCGCTGTTCCGCAATCCCGTAAAAGGATTTGACCTCGTTCACTTGACGCAGCGCGACCGCAGGCGGCTCCGGGTGGGGCCGCTTCACGGCGAGGATCATCTTGTTCTTGCTCGTGTGCTCCAGCGCAACGAACTCGAACACCTGGGTCGCGTAGCCGCAGGCCTCGAGCAGCAGCGCGCGCAGCCCGTCGGTCACCATCTCCGCCTCTTGACCCAGGTGCACGCCGTGCTGCAGGATGGCTCGGATCGGGTGCGGGCTCAATAACTGCGGGCGCAGCTCCTTGTGGCAGCACGGCGCACACAGAATGATCGCCGCGCCGGCCTGCACGCCGAGATGGATCGCATGGTCGGTCGCCGTGTCGCAGGCGTGCAGCGCGATCATCACGTCGATGGGCCGCGCCGCGTACGTCGTCACGTCGCCTTGCTCGAAGGTCAAGCCCTCGCTGCCCAGGCGCGCCGCAGCGGCGTTGCAAAGTGCGACCATGTCGTGGCGCAACTCCACTCCCGTCACCCGCGCATCGACGCCCAGTGCGTGGCGCAGGTGATCGTGAATCGCGAAGGTGAGGTAGCCTTTGCCGGCGCCGAAGTCCATGATCCGAACGCTCCTGGCCTGCGCCAGCGTCGAGTTCGAAAGCGCATTCGCGAACGTCTGGACGAACTTGTCGATCTGCTTGTACTTGCGTGCCATCGCCGGAATCAGCAGGCCCTGCGAATCGGTCACGCCCAGCGCGCCGAGAAACGGCCGGTCCAGGCTGACCCAGCGGTGCTTTTCGCGGTCGTGCGCGCGCGCGAGTTCGGGGATTCCGGCTTGCCGTTGCTGGCGTTGACGGACCAGCAGTTTGCTCTGGCCGCGTTTTCCGATTCGCAGGCTCGTCTCTTCGTCCTGGGTGCGGAAGTGGCCATGCCGCAGGTGCGGCCCAAGCGCCTCGGCGACGAGTGCCACGCCCTCATCCAATCCATGGTTCTTCGTCACGTCGCGGGTCGCGTAGCGATACACGAACGACAGTTCGTCGCGGCCGCGCAGGGCAACGAGGCGCACACGCACGTGGTGCAGATCGGCCGCGACGGCTCGATGCGGTTGGGAGAGCACCATGTCGACGAACTTGCCATGCTCGAGCGCCGCGCCGAATCGGCACAGAAATTCTTCGCGTGCATCGGCACGCGATTCGGGTAAGTCAGATGGCGGCACAGGCGGCATGGCTCTAAATTTCGGCGCGGCACAAGTGCGCAGGCGCATCATGCCAGCCTGTGCACTCGGCAATTCCCTCGCGACCAACCCGCCCCTCCATGCACACTGCAAATCTCACTGCGAACCCGGTCGCCCCCAGGTTCTCTGGCTCGCCCGCAGCAGAGTCGTCCAGGCGCTTCGTGCCCCAGGCCGCCGAAACGATCGAAGTTCACGTCGTTGAGCCAGACGTGCCAGGCCGCACCGATGACCTCGCACGGTCGGCACGCACTGACCTGTGTGTCGTGGCGGCGCTGACGCTGGCCACTTTCGTCCTGGCGTGCGCATTCGAACTCCACGAAACGCTGACCCATCTGACCCGGCCTCTCGAAGTGTGGCAGCTCGACGAGCTGCCGATAGCGCTGCTCGCGCTGGCCCTGGGATTGGCTTGGTATGCGTTTCGCCGCGCCGCGCAGGCGCGCGCCGAACTGCGCAGGCGTGTGCAGGCACAGGCGCAGACGCTCAACCTTCTTGCGCACAACCGTGAGCTTGCCCAGCAGCTGCTCGGCGTGCAGGAAGCCGAGCGCCGCGCCCTGGCCAGAGAGCTGCACGACGAGCTTGGCCAGCACTGCCATGCGATCCGCGTCGAAGCCGTATTCATGCAGCGCTGCGACGACGCGCAGCAGTCGCGCGCTGCGGTGTTGCGTACTGCCGCCACTGCGCAGGCGCTGCTCGGCAACGTGCGCGGCCTGCTGCGGCGCCTGCGCCCCCCCGAGCTCGACGAGCTGGGCCTGATCGCCGCGTTGCAGGCGTTGTGCGAGGCCTGGGAGGAGCGCAGCCGCATCGCCTGCATCTTTCGCCACGCCGGACCGCTGGAAGGCCTTGGCGAAAACATCGACACCGCTCTCTATCGGATCACTCAGGAGGGCCTGATGAACGTACAGCGCCATGCCCGGGCCAATCAGGTGCGAATCAGCCTGCAGCATTCAGCGCCCACGACGATCGACCTTTGCATCGAAGACGATGGCCAAGGCTTCGACCCGCAAATTGACACCCAGGGTCTGGGCCTGTTGGGAGCCGCGGAGCGCGCCGCCGCGTTGGGAGGTCAACTTCAGATTGCCAGCCGGCCGGGGGGAGGCACGAAACTGCGCCTGCTCGTTCCGCTGGGGCAGTCATGATTCGGATACTCCTCGTCGACGACCATCCAGTGGTGCGCGCCGGTTATCAGCGTCTGCTCGAGCAGGCCGGCGACATCGTGGTGGTGGCCCAGGCCGACCGCAGCGACGCCGCTTGCGCTGCCTTTGCCCAACATCAGCCCGACGTCACCGTCACCGACCTGGCCATGCCCGGCAGCGGCGGTCTGGAGCTGATCCGCCGCCTCTTGATGCGTGATTCTTCGGCACGAATTCTGGTGTTCAGCATGCACGACAGCGACATGCTCGTGCGCCGGGCACTCGAAGTCGGCGCGCTCGGCTTTCTCTCCAAGAGCAGCCCGCCCGAGGCGCTGATCGACGGCGTGCGCTGCGTCGCCTGCGGGAAACGCTACCTCGATCCCGGCCTGCCCGCGGGATGGATCGACGACCCCTCACACGACAGCCGCGTGGCTTCACTGACGCCACGCGAATTCGAGATCTTCCGCTTGCTGGCGCGCGGCGAATCGCCTGCCCAATGCGCCCTGGCGCTGAGCCTCAGCTCCAAGACGATCTCGAACCACCAGACCGTCATCAAGGAAAAGCTCGGCGTCAGCACGACAGCGGCGCTGGTGCACCTGGCGATCAGCCATGGCGTGATTTAGCCAGGGCTCGCCGCCCGCGCTGGCCAGGGACCGGTGACCGGCAATTGGCGACCCGGGGAAACAACCCTAGCGACAACCCCGAGTCGCCGCAGGAAGATTTCCCTGTCGTCGCAGTCGCGGCAACGCTAAGGTGCGCCTTGAACCCACAAGAAGACAGATTCGGAGACAACCGATGCGCCGCGCACCACACCTTGGCTTGCGAGCCACGCTCATTGCCCCGGCTGCCCTGTGCGCCTGGACCCTGCCCGCAGCCGCCCAGCAGTCCGCGACGACGCTGCCGCGTGTCGAAGTCATCAGCGTGACACCCGTCCCCGGCTTGGGTGTGCCCAGAGATCAGATTCCCGGCAATGTGCAGTCGGCCGGCGATCAGGCTCTGCGCGACGCGCAGAGCCTGAATCTGCCGAACTTCCTGGCCACCCAGATGCCCAGCATCACGATCAATGAGATTCAAGGCAATCCGTACCAGCTCGACGTGAACTACCGCGGCTTCTCTGCCAGCCCGCTGCTCGGCACGCCGCAAGGCCTGTCGGTGTTCCTCGATGGCGTGCGCATCAACGAGCCGTTCGGCGATGTCGTCAACTGGGATCTGATTCCGCGCGCCGCCCTCGCTTCGACCACCTTGATGCCGGGTTCCAACCCGCTGTTCGGCCTGAACACGCTGGGGGGTGCGATCTCCCTGCAAACCAAGGACGGGCTCACGCATCCGGGGACCGAGGCGGAGCTGAGCGCGGGTTCGTTCAAGCGCGTCAGCGCCGAGCTGGCGCATGGGCAAAAACTCGGCACGCAGAGCCACCTCTTCGTTGCCGCGAGCGCTTTCCGGGAGGACGGCTGGCGCGACGCATCGCCGTCGCGCGTGAACCAGATCTATGGCAAGTTCGGCTCGCGTGAAGGCGCGTTGCGCTGGAACACCAGCGCCGCGGTCGCGCGCACCCGCATGATCGGCAATGGGCCCACGCCCGAGTCGATGCTGGAGGCGCGCCGCGAGCAGGTCTACACCGTGCCCGACGAAACGAAGAACGACGCGCTGCTGCTCACTGCGCAGGGCAACTACGCCGTGAGTGCAGGCCAGTCGGTTTCCGCCACCGCCTACCTGCGCCGCGTCGACACCGACACGCTCAACGGCGACTTGAACGACGCGTTCGACCCGCCTGCCGTGCCCGAAGCCGGCGTCGAGAACCGCACCGCGAGTCGCCAGCGCGGCGCCGGGCTGGCCCTGCAATGGAGCCTTGCCGGAACCGAACACCGGGTCGCCGTGGGCCTGAGCTACGACCGTTCGCGCACGAACTTCGAGCAGACCGAGGCCGAAGGCGATCTGGACACGAGGCGCCGGGTCGTGCCGACCGAGCCTGTACAGACTGCCGCGTTGTTGCGCGGCAAGACCACGACACGGAGCGTTTTCGCCACCGACACCTGGGCCCTCACGCCCGTGATGCACCTCACGCTCGCAAGCCGCTACAACCGCACCCACGTCGCAACGATCGATGAAGGTCGCGCCAATCTCGCTCTGCCCACCACGCTGGACAGCGACTCTCGCTACAACAAATTCAACCCCGCTGCCGGCCTGACCCTGCGGGTCACGCCGCAGATGACGGCGTATGGCGGATTCAGTCAAGGCAACCGCGCGCCCAGCCCGATCGAGCTGGGCTGTTCCGACCCGGTCAACCCTTGCGTGCTGCCCAACGCGCTGCAGTCGGACCCCCCGCTCAAACAAGTCGTGGCACGCACCGTGGAGTTCGGCGTGCGCGGCACGACTGCCGGCGTGCGCTGGAATGCCAGTGCGTTCTCCACCCGCAACCGCGACGACATCCTGTTCATCAGCAATGCGCTCGCCGCAGGTTACTTCACGAACTTCGGTCGCACCCAACGCCAGGGCGTCGAACTCGACGCGCGCGGCGGTTTCGGTCCAGCCGACTGGAGCGCCGCTTACAGCCACTTGCGCGCCACCTACGAGTCTGCGGCGTGCATCGTCTCGGACAGCAACAGCACTGCCGAGACGTCGGCCAACTGCACCGGACCCGACGAGATCGAGGTGCGCCCTGGCGACGCGCTTCCCGGCCTGCCGCGACACAACCTCAAACTCAACCTGGGTGTGCGCGCCACCGACAGCCTGCGCCTGGGCGTGCAGCTGGCGGCACATTCCGCAAGTTACGTGCGCGGCAACGAGAACAACGCGCACGCCCCGGACGGCGTGGCTTTCTTCGGCAGCGGCAAACTGCCGGGCTACAGCGTTCTCAACCTGACCGGCGAATGGAAGTTCGCGCCAGGCTGGGAGTTGTTCGGCCGCATGGACAACGTATTCGACACGCGCTACGCCACCGGTGGCCTGCTCGCGCAGAACGCATTCGACGGCGCTGGCGCGGTGCAGGCGCCCGCCAACCGGCGCAACGAGCAGTTCAACACGCCGGCAGCGCCGCGTTCGGCCTGGGTGGGCGCACGCTGGAGTTTCGGAGCGAAGTGA
>JBEBHW010000659.1:0-2741 GCA_040081145.1 Burkholderiaceae bacterium | reverse complement strand
GTCGCTCGGCTTGCTCATGTGAAACGCACCCGAGGCGATGAACAGGATGTGGTCAGTGCGCACCATGCCGTGTTTCGTGTTCACGCTCGTGCCTTCGACGAGCGGCAGCAGGTCGCGCTGCACGCCCTGGCGCGAAACTTCCACGCCCTGGCTGTCGCTGCGCGACGTGACCTTGTCGATCTCGTCGATGAAAACGATGCCGTTTTGCTCGGTGTTGCGCAGCGCCGCGGCCTTGATCTCGTCTTCATTGACCAGCTTGCCGGCCTCTTCGTCCACGAGCAGCTTCTGCGCAACGTCGATGCGCAGCTTGCGCGTCTTGCGCCGGTTGGCTCCGAGATTGGCGAACATGCCCTTCAGCTGTTCGGCCATGTCTTCCATCCCCGCCGGCCCCATGATTTCGAGCGAAGGCTTGGGGTCGGCGACGTCGATTTCGATTTCCTTGTCGGCAAGCAGCCCCTCGCGCAGCCGCTTGCGCATCACCTGGCGCGCCGTGCTGTCGGTGGGTGCCGCCTGGCCCAGGCCGAAGTCGCCTCCCTGGCGCGGCGGGGGCACGAGGATGTCGAGAATGCGCTCCTCGGCAGCGTCTTCGGCGCGCACGCGCTGGCGCTGCATCTGCGACTCGCGCTCCTGCTTGACGGCCATGTCGACGAGGTCGCGAACGATCGAATCGACATCTTTCCCGACGTAGCCGACTTCGGTGAACTTGGTCGCCTCGACCTTGATGAACGGCGCGTCGACGAGGCGCGCCAGGCGCCGCGCGATCTCCGTCTTGCCGACTCCCGTCGGGCCGATCATGAGGATGTTCTTCGGCGTGATTTCGCCGCGCATCGCGCCCTGCACCTGCTGGCGCCGCCAGCGGTTGCGCAGCGCGATCGCCACGGCGCGCTTGGCACTGGCCTGGCCGACGATGTGGCGGTCCAGCTCGGAAACAATCTCCTGCGGCGTCATCGAGTTCATTCGAGGATCTCGATGCTGTGCTGCTGGTTCGTGTAGATGCACAAGTCGCCGGCAATCTCCAGCGACCGTTTCACGATGTCGTGCGCCGTCATGTCGGTGTGCGTGTGCAGCGCGCGCGCCGCCGCTTGTGCGTAGGCGCCGCCCGAGCCGATGGCGATGATGCCCATTTCCGGCTCCAGCACGTCGCCATTGCCGGTAATGATGAGCGACGCTTCGCGATCCGCCACCGCGAGCATCGCCTCCAGGCGGCGCAGCACGCGATCGGTGCGCCAGTCCTTGGTGAGTTCGATCGCGGCGCGCACCAGGTGCCCCTGGTGTTTTTCCAGCTTCGCCTCGAAGCGTTCGAAGAGCGTGAACGCGTCTGCCGTGGCGCCGGCAAAGCCGGCCAGGACCTGGTCGCGAAAGAGTTTTCGCACCTTGCGCGCACTCGCCTTGACGATCACGTTGCCGAGCGTCACCTGGCCGTCGCCGCCAAGCGCGACGCTGCGGCCGCGGCGCACGCTGAGAATCGTTGTGCCGTGAAAGGTTTCCATGCGTTGCGCTGAAGGTTCGGGTCGGTGCAAGGCGCAGCGAGGGGTTGCGCCAGGAACCGCGCCGGCGCAAGGCGTGCCTCAGTTGGTCCGCACCTTGACTTTGGCGTGCTCGTTGATTCCCATCGCGCCGAAGAACAGCGCGACCAGCCGGTGTGCCTCGAGGAAACACACGCTGCGGCTCTCGGTGCGGCGCGTCAACACCCAGTTCAGCAAGTCGCCCGCGGCGATGAAATCGACGCGGATCAGCTTCGAGCACGTCACATTCACGAGCGCCGCGCTCTTGATGTCGTCGTCGAGTTTCTTCAAGGTCGGCGCGATGTCGCCGACCAACTGGCCCGACAACTCGACCGCCGCGACTTGCACCGACGCCTGGTCTTCGAGGGTCTGCGACTCGACGAAACTCGTCGACACCTCGCCGATCACCGACATCGAGGGCTGCGTGGCGAGCAAGTTCGAGCCGCGGATCTGCGCCACGCACTGGGCGCGCTCCCAGGACGGCGGCGAAACCTCGTAGGTGACGCAGTAGTCGATTGCGACTTCGTCGAACTGGTCGGGGCGGTTCGCGATGCGAAGCGCGTCCAAGCGGACTCGCCAATAGGCCGGGTCGGCATCGCGCACGCCCGTGGGCGTGGCCTCTTGCAAGACGCTGAACAGGCGTTCGCCGTTGAGCCAGTGCATGTCCAGCTTCTGCCCGATCCACTTGCGGAACAGTTCGCTCAGGCGCGCGCAGCCTTCGGCGTCGATGCTCTTCAATTCGCCCCACTCAAACACCCAGGGCAGCGGCATCTGCAGCGTCTGCGACGCCAACTTCGCGACGGCTTCAGCGTCGACCACGGCCGGGCACACCCAACCGATCTGCCCCGCCGCACGGCTGCCGGAGGGTTCATCGGACACCGATTCGGCGACCATCTTGGGCATCGAGAACCACTGCGGCGACGACCAGCCGAACTGCTGCGCGTAGTCCATCGCCAGGCTTTCGAACTTATGCTGCTGGCCCGTCGCGCGGTACAGGTCGAACAGGACGAGCCAGGTCTCGGCGTTTTGTTCGCGCGCGCCGCCCTGGCCGACGAGGGCGCCGAGCGCGTTTTCGCACTGTTCGAAATCGGCGTTGGCAAACGCGATGACGGCCTCGTCCAAGTCCGGGTCGTGCGTCACCTCGCTGGCTTCGGCGGCGAAGGGCTTGGCCATCGCCGCCGTGCCGACGTTGACGTTGAGCGACTGGCCGGCCTGCGCCCTCTCCGGTGCTGCCAC
>JBEBHW010000658.1:0-2746 GCA_040081145.1 Burkholderiaceae bacterium | reverse complement strand
GTCCAGGCCCACGCTCAGGCGGCGTGGGCTCGGACCGCCGCTGTCGACGAGCGCCTGCACTTCCACGAGCATCGGCCGCGTGCCTTCCACCGTGACGAGCACGCATGAACCCGGCACCGGGTCGCCATGCGTCGACAAGAAAATCGCGCTCGGATTCGACACGCCCTTCAAGCCACGTTCCGTCATCGCGAACACGCCGATTTCGTTGATCGCACCGAACCGGTTTTTGATGGCACGCACCAGGCGAAAGCTGCTGTGCGTATCGCCCTCGAAATAGAGCACCGTGTCGACGATGTGCTCGAGAACGCGCGGTCCGGCGAGCGCACCGTCTTTTGTCACGTGGCCCACCAGCACGATGGACACGCCGCTGCTCTTGGCGAGTCGCGTGAGTTGCGCAGCGCATTCGCGCACCTGCGCCACCGACCCCGGCGCCGAAGTCAGCTGTTCGCTGTAGACGGTCTGGATGCTGTCGATCACGCACACGCCGGGTTTCTCCGCGGCAATCGTCGCGGCGATCTTTTCCAACTGGATCTCCGCGATGACGCGCACTTGCGACGCCTCGAGGCCCAGGCGGCGCGAGCGCAGCGCGACTTGCGCGCCCGACTCTTCGCCGGTCACGTAGAGCGTTCGCGTGCTGCGCGACAAGGCGTCGAGTGCCTGCAGCAGCAGCGTCGATTTGCCGATTCCCGGGTCGCCGCCGATCAGGACCACACCGCCAGCGACGATGCCCCCGCCCAGCACGCGGTCGAGTTCGTCGATCCCGGTGGGCTGGCGCTCAACCTCAGTCGCTTCGATTTCCGACAGCGTCGCGACGGGTTGCGCTGCGACCAGCGCCTGATAGCGGTGCTTGCCCGGCGCTTCGGCGACACCTTCGATCAGCGAATTCCAGGCGCCGCAACTCGGGCACTTGCCCAGCCACTTCGGGCTGGTGCCGCCGCATTCATTGCACGTGTAGAGCGATTTGGCCTTGTTCACCCCAGGACTGTAGCGGGCGCGATGCGCACTCTCACTCCTGGACCTTGCCGCGCCCGGCCTTGACGGTGCTGCGCACCGCCTTGCCTTCCAGGCGCCGCTCGCGCGAGGCACGCGTCGGCTTGGTCGGGCGCCGCACCCGCGGTACATGCGCTGCGGCCTCGACCAGCTCTTGCAGGCGCTCCATCGCATCGGCGCGGTTCATGTCCTGGCTGCGGTGTTGTTGCGCCTTGATGATCACGACGCCGTCGCTCGAGATGCGCGAATCGGCCATTGCCAGAAGCCGCGCCTTCAACTCTTCCGGCAACGACGACGCATGCACGTCGAAGCGCAAGTGCACCGCGCTCGACACCTTGTTGACGTTTTGCCCGCCGGCGCCTTGGGCGCGCACGGCGGTCATTTCGACTTCGGCGGGATTCAGCTCGAACGGAATGCGCATCAAATTCCCCGCGCAGGGCGGCCAGCGCCCGTCACTCGACCCGCACCGGCACGCGCAGCGCCAGCGCACACATCAGCTCGTAGCCCAGCGTCCCAGCGGCGTGTGCGACGTCGTCGATGCCAAGCACGCTGCCCGAGGGGCCGTTGCCCCACAGCGTGACTTCGCTGCCCACCCCGGCCGCGGGCGTATTCGTGAGGTCGACTGTGATCATGTCCATCGAAACCCGCCCGATCAGCCGCGTGCGCACGCCCTCGACGAGCACCGGCGTGCCGGTGGGCGCGACTCGCGGGTAGCCGTCGGCATAACCGCAGGCGACGACGCCGACGCGCACCGGCGCGGGCGCAGTGAATCTGCTGCCATAACCGACGCTGTCGCCGGCATTCAGTTCGCGCGTGGCGATCAGCTCGGCGCGCAGTGTCATGGCAGGTTTCAGGCCCCACTGTGCGCTGCTGTTCAACGGATGGTCGGGCGACGAACCGTAGAGCATGATGCCCGGGCGCACCCAATCGCCGCACACGGCGGGCGAGTCGGCGGCGAAGCGCAAGGTCGCGGCGCTGTTGCACAGCGAGCGTTCACCGGGCAGATCGCCCACCACCGCGTCGAACTGCGCGATTTGCCTCGCCACGCCTGCGGGACCGTCGGCGTCGGCAAAGTGCGTCATCAGGCTAATCGCATCGACTTGGACTAACCCGCTCAAGCGCTGCCAGGCGTTGCGGTAGCCGCCGCCGTCGAAGCCGAGCCGGTTCATGCCGCTATTCAACTTGAGGAACACATGGTGCGGCGCATTCGTCTTGTGCGCGGCGAGCCAGTCGATTTGCGCCTCGTGGTGAACCGTGTGCCACAGGCGCAGTTGCGAACACAGTTCCAGGTCGCGTGGCTCGAAACACCCTTCGAGCAACAAGATGGGGCCGCGCCAGCCGAGTGCGCGAATCTGCTCTGCCTCGGCCAGATCGAGCAACGCAAAACCATCGGCGCCACGCAAACCGGCAAAAACGCGCTGAATGCCGTGGCCGTAAGCATTCGCCTTGACGACAGCCCAGACCTTCGCGCCAGGCGCGACCGCACGCGCGCGCGCCAGGTTGTGCGCCAGCGCGTCGCTGTGAATCACGGCTTCGATGGGGCGCGGCATCTGGCGATTCTGCCAGTCGACCCCTCAAACGTGGGTACACGATGCGCCGGCGTGTAAGGGCCGCGTGCTATAACCCCGCCCGCAGGCTAGGCCTGTTCATTACTTCGGGAAGCCTTGGGCGCAGCGACGGCGAATGAAAAAAGGCTTCTACACGATCATGGCGGCGCAGTTCTGCAGCTCGCTGGCGGACAACGCCCTGCTCGTGG
>JBEBHW010000657.1:0-2747 GCA_040081145.1 Burkholderiaceae bacterium | reverse complement strand
CTTCGGCGTGGCCGCCGAACACGGTGCCCTTCTTGCCCTTGGCCAGATGTTCGAGATTGATCTTGTACGCGCTCGAGGGCAGGGGAACGTACTTGACTTCCTTGGCCAGGCGCGCGCCTTCCTTCATGTAGTACTCGACGAACTCCTTCACCTCCGGCTTGGCCATCGCCTTGGCGTTGACGTAGATGAAGATCGGGCGTGACAAGGGCTGGTAGCTGCCGTCGAGCACGGTCTTTTCGCTCGGGCTCACTGCGGGCTTGCCGGCCTTTTCGACGATCGGCACGGCCTTCAGCCGGGACTGGTTCTCCGCGTAGTAGGCGTAGCCGAAGTAGCCGATCGCGTTCACGTCCTGCGCAACGCCTTGCACCAGCACGTTGTCGTCTTCACTGGCCGTGAAGTCGCCGCGGCTCGATTTGGCCTTGCCGACGATCGCCTCGGTGAAGTAGTCGAACGTGCCGGAGTCGGAGCCGGCGCCGAACAGCTTGATCGGTGCGTCGGGCCACGCCGGATTCACCTGGTTCCAGCGCATCACCTTGCCTTGGGCGGCAGGTTCCCACATCTTCTTCAACTCCTCGACCGTGATTTGACTGAGGAAGGCGTTCTTCGGATGCATCACCAGCGTCAGCGCGTCGAACGCGACCGGCAACTCGAAGTATTCGATGCCTGCTGCCTTGCACTCCTCCATCTCCTTGGTCAGGATCGGGCGCGACGCGTTCGAGATGTCGGTCTCGCCGCGGCAGAACTTCTTGAAGCCGCCGCCCGTCCCCGAGATCCCGACGGTCACCTTGATGGCGCCCTTTTTCGACTTCTGAAAGTCTTCGGCGACGCCTTCGGTCACGGGGTAGACCGTCGACGACCCGTCGATCTTCACGACCTGTGCCTGCGCCGCGAACGGCGCCAGCGAAACAAGGGTTGCGGCCAGCGCGGCGGCGGCGATTGTGCAGTGCTTTGACATGATTCACCTCTGGTTAGCGTTCGCCGGCCAATGTATGGCAGTCTCATGACAAGTTCGTGACAGCGATTCGAGGCCGTGTCCGAAACCGCTACCATCGACCCCCAGTGCGCAACTGCCCGCAACTGCCTTGAGGTCCGCCGCCGTGAGCCTGAACCGCGAAACCGTTGAACGATATTGGCGCGACGGCTACATCGTCGTCGAAGGGCTGCTTGACGACGTGACGCGCCAGCGCATGAAGCAGGTGCTCGCCGATCTGATCCAGCAGGCGCGCGGTGTGACGACGCACGACGACGTCTACGACCTCGAGCCGACGCATTCTCCGGCGCAGCCGCGCGTGCGGCGCATCAAGAAGCCGCACCTCGTGCACCCGGTGTTCGCCGAGTTCATGCGCTCGCCCAAGTTGCTCGCGGTGTTGTCGGCCTTGCTGGGGCGAAGCGGCGTGCGCCTGCACGGCTCCAAGCTCAATCTGAAGGCGCCCGAATACGGCTCGCCGGTCGAGTGGCATCAGGACTGGGCGTTTTACCCGCACACGAACGACGACTTGCTCGCCGTGGGCGTGCTGCTCGACGACGCAACGCCGCAGAACGGCCCGATGATGGTGCTGCCGGGAAGCCACCGCGGGCCGACTTTCGACCACCACGGGGCCGACGGCTATTTCTGCGGGGCGATGGAGCCCGCGCGCGACGGGCTGGATTTCACCGCCGCGGTGCCGCTCATCGCGCCGGCCGGGTCGTGCTCGTTTCACCACGTTCGCGCGGTGCACGGCTCGGCGCAAAACTGCTCCGCGCATTCGCGCAACCTGCTGCTCTACGAGTTTTCCGCGGCCGACGCTTTCCCGCTGCTGGGCGTTGGCGACTGGAACGAGTTCAACAGCCGCCTGCTCGTGGGCACGCCAGGCGTCGTGCCGCGCACGCTGGACTGCCCGATCCGCATGCCCTATCCCCCGGCAAAAAACCAAGGCTCGATTTACGAAAACCAGACCGCGCTGCAGCGGCGTTACTTCGATCAGCAGGCGCTGGCAGCGCCTGCCCGAACCACCTGACAACAACACGAAGGAGACAACCCGATGAATGCCACTCGACTTGCTACCCTGCTCGCCTATGTTCTGACCGGTGGCCTGCTGCTTGCAGCGCCGCTGCACGCGCAAACCACCCTCACACTTGGCGGCTCCGACGCGCTCGGCTCGATCCTGGACCGGCAGAACCTGCGCTTCACCGCCTGCGTCAACGACAAGGGCGCGAACAAGATCAAGGTCAATTTCATCCAGGGCGAGCAGCTCGGCAGCGACGTCCAGGTGATCGAGCAGATGATGCAGGGCTCGGTGCACATTTACGGCGACGTGCTCGACTGGTACGCGAACTGGGTCAAGGACTACGCGATCCTCGCCTGGGGCTTCACGTTCCGCGACGCCGACCACATGCAGAAGTTCCTCGACAGCCCCACCTATGCGGCGATGGCCGAGAAGCTGCGCAAGGAACAGGGCCTGCGCATCCTCGCCGCTGCGCCCACACAACCGCGCATCCTGTTCTCGAAAAAGCCGATCGGCAGCCTGGCCGACATGAACGGCGTGAAGATGCGCGTCCCCGAGATCAAGACCTACCTCACCCTCTGGGAAACGCTCGGCACGCGCCCGTCGCGCCTGGCCTGGGGTGAGATCTATCTGGGCTTGAAGACGGGTGTCGTCGAGGCCGCCGAAGGGCCGATCTCGTCGGCCTATGCAGCCAAGTTCCACGAGGCAGCGACGAACGTGATCCGCACCGACCACCTCATGTCGCTGTCTCTTATACACATC
>JBEBHW010000656.1:0-2747 GCA_040081145.1 Burkholderiaceae bacterium | reverse complement strand
GCGGCCGAGCCGTGATCCAAACTAAAACAGCTCGGCGCGCCGCGCGACGCTGGCGGCCTGGGTGCGATTCACCACATTGAGTGTCTTGAAGATCATCGTGATGTGGGCCTTGACGGTCTTGTCGGACAGGCCCAGCCCACGGCCGATTTCCTTGTTCGACATTCCATCGCTGAGCAGCCGCAACACCTCCAATTGACGCTCGGTGAGCGATCCGCTGGGCGGCCCCCGGTTCGTGCCTGCCGACCGAACCGCCGCCTCAGATTGCAGCATCAGCGGCGGGACATAGCGGTTGCCCGAGAGCACCAGCGTCAGCGCCGACAACAGGGTTTGCGGCGCCGCCGACTTGGGCACATAGCCGAGCGCGCCAAGCGCCAGCGCGCGGCGCACGTCTTGCGGGTCTTCCGACGAAGACAATACGATCACCGGCAACTCGGGGCGACGCCGGCCGAACTCGGGAACGGCCGACATGCCGTCCACACCCGGCATCTCCAGATCGAGGAATACCGCGTCGAGATCGAGATGCGCCTCGGCGATGCGCAAGCCTTCGGCGCCGTCTCCGGCTTGCAGCACCTCGGTGTCGGGCCCGGCCTGGCGCAGCATCGCTGCCAGCCCTTCGCGCAGGATCGCGTGGTCATCGACGATGAGCAGCTTCATGCCTCGATTGTGGGCTGGTGCGCCGCGCCACCGCAAGCCCGCCGCAGGTCTTGTGACTGGTCTTAAGACTTCAGTCCGATTGACGACAGACCCGCCGTGCCGGGACCATTCACTCGCCCCTCGCCAAACGGATTCACGAAAGCCGGGCGGCCGCGAAACACTGTCATCACAAGTCACAGGAGAGGAAACCCATGAATACTTCAGCCCCAAAGCCAGGCGACGCTGCCTTGCGTGCCATCTTTCGACGGGTCGCACTGGCCAGCCTGGTGTCGGCGGTGGCCGCCTGTGGTGGCGGTGGCGGCAGCGGCGACGTGTCGGGTCCGGCGCCCACACCCGCACCGCCACCCCCTGCGCCACCAGCGACAGTCAGCATCACCATTGCGATCGAAGTGCCAGCCACGTCGCGAGCCGGCACGGTCTGGATGCGTGCCGGCAATGGCGCGGTCACGCGTGCGGCCATCACAGGGCAAGACATCCAGTGCTCGCCTGCGGACCCGGGCAGCCTGACCTGCACGCTCAGGAACATTCCTCGCGGGCAGGTCATCACACTGGTGGCAGCTGACGCGAACGGGACGGTCGAATTCGGCAGCACGCCTTTCAACGCGCGCGACGCCGATCCGCGCGGCCCCAAGAGCCAGTTTCTAGAATTCAGCGGTCCCTGTGCCACACCGGAGCGAGGTGTCTGCGTCTTCACCGCATCGACCGACCAGACGATCACTGCGCGCTACGCACCATTGAAGCTCACGCGGCTGAAGTTCATCGGTGTCGTGGGTTGGCGCGTCACCATCACTGCACCCTCCAAGTTGGGTGTCATAGGCAATCAATCCGCTGACCCATTTCAGATTGTGCTTGTGGATCCGACGTCGCCGAGTGTTGCCCTGTGTGAAACAGACCCGGTGCTTGCGGTCAATTGCTACAGCATCCTGACGCCCAGAGACACGTTCATCAAATACGAGTCCCTGCCTCCGAACGGGCCGGCGCCATCGGGTTCGTCCGGGCCCCTGGCTTTTGTCGGCTTCGACAACAACTGCGGCGCCAACACCGCATGCACAGTGAGTGGTGATGAGGATGACAACGTGACCATGAAGTGGGAGTACTACAAGTGCTCCAGGTCCGCCATGAACACGGTGTGGAACTACGGGTCCTCGATCTCGGGTCCACTCAACGAGACCTGCGTGCTGACCCGGCCTTGACATCGAGCAGGCGATGTCGTGACGCCATCCTCGATGCATGGACGGCCTGAACATCCGTGGGCCGACGCCGCCCGATGCGCCCGGCTGCAAGTCGACCGAAAGGGTCTATCGCCAGATCAATGTGTCGCAGGCGTTCTTCAGGCCCGAAGGCAAGGGGCTGATCTCGGAGCAGGGCGTAGACGCGGCCACGATTCTCTGCAGCAACGGGGATGCGCTGATCATTGTGGGCCGCGGCAGAGAAGTTGAACTTGTTGTCAGGCGCAAGCCGGCCCCGCCGGGATGCGCCTACGAAATGGGCAGACTTCAGCACGTGTCCAGTGTCGGCAGCATTCTTTTCACGGATGTAGCCAACGGTGGAACGATGTCGGTCAAGGAGAGCTTGGCATTGCACGCCGAAGAGCGCAGGAGAATCATTGCGCAGTGCAACGCCAGCGCGGCGTGCCGAGCGGAAATGAGTCGAATCAGCAGAGAAAGAACCATCGCCGAGTACAACGAGTGCATGAAACCAGGTGGAGTTACGCGGGTGTGTTCCAGGCCGAAGTAGTTCAGGTGTGCCCTGGCCGAGGTCTGCCGCCTGTCCATGCACGCGTCAGCGGCGCATCACGGTACCATCGCCGCTCCTCATCAAAGGCGAGCCCTGCATGGATGCATCCACTTCGTTCCGGCGGCCGCGCCTCTGCCTGCCGCGGGCGGACGTTGACTTGAAAAAGTGGGCCGTCGTCGCCTGCGACCAGTACACGTCAGAGCCGCAGTATTGGGCCGACGTGGAGCGCGAAGTCGGTGCCGCGCCGTCGAGCCTGCACCTGATCTTTCCCGAGGTCTACCTGGGCGCGCCGGACGCCCCCGCGCGCATTGCCCGCATTCAGGACACGATGCGCAGCTACCTCGCCCAAGGGCTGC
>JBEBHW010000655.1:0-2753 GCA_040081145.1 Burkholderiaceae bacterium | reverse complement strand
CTGTGCATGGCGGTGCTGTGCGTCGGCTTCACCGGTGTGTTGGGTCGCTGGGTCGAGCGCTGGCTGCCCGAACGCGCCAGCGATCCGAACTCGCTCAAGCCGCGCCACCTCGACGCGGTGGCGCTGGCCACGCCGTCGCTCGCGATCAGCTGTGCGGCGCGCGAAGCCTTGCGTCAGGCCGACGTGGTGGAGACGATGCTGCGCGGCATGCTGACGGTGATCCGCAACAACGACTTGCAGCTCGCCGAAAAACTTCGCGCGATGGACGACACCGTCGACGAGCTGTACACCGCGATCAAGCTGTACCTGACGCAGATCTCGCGCGAAGCGCTCTCGGAACGCGAGAGCCGGCGCTGGACCGATGTGGTTTCGTTCACGATCAACATGGAGCAGATCGGCGACATCATCGAGCGCGTGATTCAAGACGTGGAAGACAAGAAGGTCCGCAAGAACCGCAGCTTCTCGGAAGCCGGGATGGCCGAGATCTGCAACTTGCACGAGATGCTGCTCAGCAACCTGCGTTTGGGCATGAGCGTCTTCCTCGAAGGCAACGTGCGCGACGCAAAAAAACTGTTGGAGGAGAAAGCGCGTTTTCGCGACCTCGAGCACCAATACGCCGCGAGCCACATCGGGCGCCTGCGCGACAACACGGCGCAAAGCATAGAAACGAGTTCGCTGCACCTGGACCTGATCAGCGATCTGAAGCGAATCAACTCGCACATCTGCTCGATCGCCTACCCCATCCTCGAATCCGCCGGTGCGCTGCGCGACAACCGCATCCGCCATTCGCAGCTCGTGACGCAGCACGACGACACGCTCGCCTGAGGCGTACTGCGGAGCGCGCCTACAGCAGGCCGCGGCGCTGCAACCATGCAGCCAGGATCACGGCCGCTTCGAGCGTGAAGGCCTCGCTCAGCAGGCGCTCGAGCAACGCATCGAGCGCCAGGCATTCGAAACCCTGCACCTCGCCGTCCTGGTTTTGCGGAATCACCGCGTCGGCCAGCGTCGCTTCGAAGACGTCGATGTGTTCGACGAGGTAGCCCTCAGAAACCGGCCGGCGAAACTCGGTGCGATCTACCTTGCGCAGGTCGGGCAATTGCGCGAGGGTCAAACCCGCTTCCTCCCAGGTTTCGCGCGCCAGCGCGTCGGCGATCGATTCGCCGGCTCCGACCTGGCCACCCATCGTCGTGTCCCACAGGCCTGGGTCGGTGGCCTTGTCGCGGGCGCGCTGTTGCACCCAAACGCTGCCGTCGGCACGCGCTGCAATCAGATGCACGGCGAACGTCGTGATCCCCAAGGGGCGCACGGCGGCGCGTTCGATCGCGCCCAGCGGCTCAAAGCACTGGCCGGTGACCGGCAGCAATTCGTTGCGCCACGGGCCGCTCAGGCCGTTCACATGCAGCCACTGCGCGATGCCGGCCAGACTCGCATCCAGCGGCCCCGCGACGCGCCACGCCGAAGCCGCCGCGTGCAGCGGCAAGCCGTTGATGCGCATGCGCTCGGCCAAGCTCGCCTCGACGGAGCCGATGCGAACCGGCGGATCGCCAACCGTCAGCTCCATCCGCGGCGCGCGGCTCGGCGCCATCGCGCGTTGACGCAATGACTCGAGCCAGGCCTTGCGAACCGAGGCCGGCGGGGCCATGCCGCCTTACCCGGTCGCGGCGCGCACACTGGCAAGAAGGGCGTGCAGGCCTTCTTCGTCCAGGATCGCGACGTCCAACAAACGCGCCTTGTCGAGTTTCGCGCCTGCGTCGGCTCCGGCAATCACATAGTCCGTCTTCTTCGACACCGAGCCCGTGACCTTGCCGCCGGCGGCTTCGATCAGGTCTTTCGCCGCGTCGCGCGAGAGCGTGGGCAGCGCGCCCGTCAGCACGAAGGTCTTGCCGCTGAATGGCGCCACAACCACCTGGACCGGTTCGTGCTCCGGCCAATTCAGCCCGGCGGCGCACAGCCCGTCGATCACATCGACGTTGTGCGCTTGTTCAAAGAAGGTGCGAATGCTTTGCGCGACGATCGGGCCGACGTCAGGAACCTGCAGCAACTCGTCCAGACTCGCGTGCATCAACCGGTCCAGACTGCCGAAGTGCTTGGCCAGGTCTTTCGCCGTGGTTTCGCCGACGTGGCGAATCCCCAGCGCGTAGAGAAAGCGTGCGAGCGTTGTCGAGCGTTTTGCGGCCAACGCGGCGAGCAAATTGTTCGCGCTCTTCTCGCCCATGCGCTCCAGCGCCAGAAGTTGTTCGAGCGTCAGCGCGTAGAGGCCAGGCAGGGTCGACACCACGCCGGCGTCGACAAGCTGCTCGACCAGCTTGTCGCCCAAGCCTTCGATGTCCATCGCACGGCGCCCGGCAAAATGCAGAATCGCCTGCTTGCGCTGCGCCGCGCAGAACAAGCCGCCGGAACAGCGCCAATCGACTTCGCCCTCTTCGCGAGCGATCGCGCTGCCGCACACCGGGCAACGCCCCTGCAACGTCTTGTTCAGGTCAAAGGCTTCACCCACGTAGGCGGGTCGCCGCTCCAGCACCACCGTCACGACTTCCGGAATCACGTCGCCGGCACGTCGAACGATGACGGTGTCGCCCACGCGAACGTCTTTGCGCCGGGTCTCGTCTTCGTTGTGCAGCGTCGCGTTGCTCACCGTCGTGCCGCCGACGAACACCGGCTCCAACTTCGCCACCGGCGTGAGCTTGCCGGTGCGCCCGACCTGGACCTCGATGTCGCGCACCACGGTCATTTGCTCTTGTGCCGGGTATTTG
>JBEBHW010000654.1:0-2755 GCA_040081145.1 Burkholderiaceae bacterium | reverse complement strand
ACGTACTCCTCGCACGGCGTGGCGAACATCATGCGCATGAAGTTGCCGGCGTACGACAAGTCGTTCTTCGGGTAGATGTAGGGCTGGCCGCACGAATACTTGTAGGCCATCGCCACGAGCGTAGGCATCTTCGCGATCAGGCGGATCGCCGAAATCTCGCGGTGCTGCGGGTTGTTGATGTCGGTGCTGTCGTGATAGAACGCCGACATGCCACCCACCAGGCCGGTGAGGATGGCCATCGGGTGCGCGTCGCGCCGAAAACCCCGCAGGAAGAACTGCATCTGCTCGTTGACCATGGTGTGGTTCGTCACACGCTTCGTGAAGTCGGCACGCTGCGCCGCGTTGGGCAGGTCGCCGTACAGCAGCAGGTGGCAGGTCTCCAGGAAGTCGCAGTTCACCGCGAGCTCTTCGATCGGGTAGCCGCGGTACAGCAGCTCGCCCTTGTCGCCGTCGATGAACGTGATCGCCGAACTGCACGACGCGGTGGACATGAAGCCCGGGTCGTAAGTGAACTTGCCGGTCTGCCCGTAGAGCTTGCGGATATCGATGACCTGGGGCCCGATGCTGCCCTTGTAGATGGGCAAGTCGATGCTCGGGCTGCCGTCGGAGAACGTCAGCGTGGCTTTCGCGTCGGAGGGGGTCATGCTTGCTTCCTTAAGATCAGGCGGGGGCTTGGAGAGGTGCACTGCGAATGAGCTGCAAAACGTCGCAAACCTCGTCATCGAGCTGCGGGCCCGGTTCGCAGCGGCGCAGAAAGAGGTCCAGCAAGTCGTTGTCGGCAAATTCCATCAAAGTGTGCAGGCCCCGCACCTCTGCGGGCGTGATGGAAGCCTCGTGGCGCTCAAAGAATCGCTGAATGAACAAGTCGTTTTCGAGCAAGCCGCGCCGGCACTGCCACTTCAAGCGATTCAGCGTGACGGCGTCGACGCGAGTGTTCATGATTGATCGATTGATCAGATGGCGCGGCGCACCATCATCTCCTTGATCTTGCCGATCGCCCGCGTCGGGTTCAGGCCCTTCGGGCATACCTCCACGCAGTTCATGATGGTGTGGCAGCGGAACAGCCGGTACGGGTCTTCCAGATTGTCCAGGCGCGCCGGCGTGTCGTGGTCGCGGCTGTCGGCGATGAATCGATAGGCCTGCAACAGCCCCGCCGGGCCGACGAACTTATCGGGGTTCCACCAGAAGCTCGGGCAGCTCGTCGAGCAGCTCGCACACAAGATGCATTCGTACAGGCCGTTCAGTTCGTCGCGCTCTTCGGGCGACTGGAGCCGCTCTTTTTCCGGCGGGCGCTCGTCGTTGACGAGATAGGGCTTGATCGAGTGGTATTGCTTGAAGAATTGCGTCATGTCGACGATCAAGTCGCGAATCACCGGCAGGCCCGGCAGCGGCTTGAGAACGATCGGGTCTTTCAACGTCAGCATGTTCGTCAGGCACGCCAAGCCGTTCTTGCCGTTGATGTTCATCGCGTCGGACCCGCACACGCCTTCGCGGCACGAGCGGCGAAAACTCAATGTGGGATCGACCGCCTTCAATTTGCCGAGCGCGTCGAGCAACATGCGCTCGCTGCCGTCGAGTTCGACTTCGATGCGCTGCATGTACGGCTTGGCGTCGGCGTCCGGGTTGTAGCGGTAGATCTGGAAGGTGCGCTGCGTCATGGTGGGTTTCTTCGGACTCGCCTCAGAACGAACGGATCTTCGGCGGAATCGACTCGGTCGTCAGCGGCTGCATGCGCACTGGCTTGTAGTCGAGGCGGTCGCCTTGGGCGTACCAGAGCGTGTGCTTCAGCCACTCCAGGTCGTTGCGGCCGTTCGGGAATTGGGGACTGTCGGCGTAGTCGTTCACGGTGTGGGCGCCGCGGCTTTCGTGGCGTGCCGCTGCCGAGATCATCGTCGCGCGTGCCGCTTCGATCAGGTTCTCGACTTCGAGCGCCTCGACTCGCGCCGTGTTGAACACCTTGGACTTGTCGCCCAGATAGATGCCTTTGACACGCTCCGACAGCGCCTTGATCTTGTCCACGCCTTCGTCCAACGTCGCCTGGGTGCGGAACACACCGGCGTGACGCTGCATCGCGGATCGAATGTCGTTCGCCACGTCTTGCGCGTACTCGCCTGACGCGCTCGCGTCCAGGCGCGCCAGGCGCGCGCGCGTCGGATCCGCTGCGTCGGCGGGCAAGGGCTTGTGCAACTTCGACGCCAAGCCGGCATCCACAAGGTGGTTGCCCGCGGCGCGGCCAAACACGAGCAGATCAAGCAATGAATTCGTCCCGAGCCGGTTCGCGCCGTGCACGCTGACGCACGCGCATTCACCCACGGCGTACAAACCGTTCACGACCGAATTCGGATTGCTGCCCTTCGGTTCGGCGACTTGGCCGTGAATCGTCGTCGGGATTCCGCCCATCTGGTAGTGGATCGTCGGCACGACGGGAATCGGCTCCTTCGTGATGTCGACATTCGCGAAGTTGTGGCCGATCTCGTAGACGCTCGGGAGGCGCTTCAGAATGTCTTCCGAGCCGATGTGTGTCATGTCGAGGTGGATGTAGTCCTTGTTCGGCCCGCAGCCGCGCCCTTCCTTGATTTCCTGGTCCATGCAGCGCGATACGAAGTCGCGCGGCGCCAGATCCTTCAGCGTTGGCGCATAACGTTCCATGAAGCGTTCGCCGTCGCTGTTGCGCAGGATCGCGCCCTCGCCGCGGCAGCCTTCAGTCAGCAACACACCCGCGCCGGCCACGCCCGTCGGGTGGAATTGCCAGAAC
>JBEBHW010000653.1:0-2755 GCA_040081145.1 Burkholderiaceae bacterium | reverse complement strand
AGGGCGAGCGCTAGCTGCGCTTGCGGAAGCTCCGAAGGAACCCACCATGCTCGACCTGCTGATTTGCAATGCGACGCTTGTCGATGGCCGGCGCGACATGTCGGTGGCCGTGCAGGGCGGGCGCATCGTTGAAGTCGCTGTGGGTCTGGACGCACCTGCGCATGAGCGCGTAGACGCGCAGGGCCTGCTGCTGAGCTCGCCCTTCGTCGACGCGCACTTCCACATGGACGCAACGCTGAGTTACGGCCAGCCGCGCGTGAACGCGAGCGGCACGCTGCTGGAGGGCATCGCGCTGTGGGGCGAGCTGAAACCGCAACTGACGATTGAAGCGCTGATCGAGCGCGCGCTCGCGTACTGCGACTGGGCGGTCGCCAAGGGCCTGCTCGCGATCCGCTCGCACGTGGACATTTGTGATGCGCGCTTGCTCGCGGTGCAAGCGCTGCTCGACGTGAAACGCCGCGTCGCGCCCTACCTCGACCTGCAACTCGTGGCGTTCCCGCAAGACGGCATGCTGCGCAGCCCAGGCGCGCTGGAGCAGTTGAAGCGCGCGCTCGCGATGGGCGTGGATGTGGTGGGCGGCATTCCGCACTTCGAGCGCACGATGCAGGAGGGTGCGAACAGCGTGCGCCTCCTGTGCGAACTCGCCGCCGAGCAGGGGCGACTCGTGGACATGCACTGCGACGAAACCGACGATCCGATGTCGCGCCACGTCGAGACGCTCGCTCTTGAGACGCAGCGCCTGGGGCTGCACGGGCGCGTTACCGGCTCGCATCTGACTTCCATGCACTCGATGGACAACTACTACGTGTCCAAGCTGCTGCCGCTGATGCGCGAGGCGCAATTGAACGTCGTCGCGAACCCGCTCATCAACATCACGATCCAGGGCCGACACGACACTTACCCCAAACGCCGCGGCATGACGCGCGTTCCCGAGCTTCTGGAAGCCGGCTTGACCGTCGCCTTCGGCCACGACTGCGCGATGGACCCGTGGTACAGCCTGGGCGCAGCGGACATGCTGGAGGTCGCGCACATGGGCCTGCACGTCGCGCAGATGACGGGGCAGGAGTCGATGCGCCAGTGTTTCGACGCCGTGACCCGTGCGCCGGCGCGCATTCTGCAACTCGAGGGCTACGGCATCGAGCCGGGCTGCAACGCCGACTTCGTGCTCTTGCAGGCGCGCGACCCGGTCGAGGCGATCCGCTTGCGCGCCACCCGGCTGGCGGTGTACCGGCGCGGCAAACGCATTGCCGGTACGCCGGCGAACACGGCGCAGCTCGATCTTCCCGGCCGGCCCGCAAGCACGGCTTTCATGATCGCGCCTGCGACTTGATCAAGGCGGCTCGCGGGTTCTTGTGTATGCTCTTCGCTCCAGACGCGGGCGCGGCTTGCGCTGCGCTTAACAAGACGAGGAGCCACGCATGTTGATCGGAGTCCCGCTCGAAACGGCGGCGGGTGAAACGCGTGTTGCGGCAACGCCCGAGACGGCCAAGAAGCTCAAGGCGCAGGGGCACACGGTGCGCGTCGAGTCCGGTGCCGGTGTCGCCGCGAGCAGCACCGACGCCCTTTACCAGGCCGCAGGCGCCGAGATCACCGACAAGGCCGGCGCCTTCGGCTGCGATCTCGTGCTCAAGGTGCGCTCGCCCAGCACCGCGGAATTGCCGCTGATGAAAAGCGGCACGGCGCTGGTGGGCATGCTCAACCCGTTCGACAAAGACGGCCTGGCGCAACTCGCCGGCGCCGGCCTGACAAGCTTCGCCCTCGAAGCCGCGCCGCGCACGACACGCGCGCAAAGCATGGACGTGCTGTCGAGCCAGGCCAACATCGCCGGCTACAAGGCGGTGATGATCGCCGCCGACAAATACCAGCGCTTCTTCCCGATGCTGATGACGGCGGCAGGCACCGTGAAAGCGGCGCGAGTCGTGATCCTGGGCGTCGGCGTGGCAGGCCTGCAAGCGATTGCGACGGCGAAACGCCTGGGCGCGGTGATCGAGGCGAGCGACGTGCGCCCGAGTGTCAAGGAGCAGGTCGAATCGCTGGGCGCGAAGTTCATCGACGTGTCCTACGACACGCCCGAGGAGAAAGCCGCCGCCGAGGGCGTGGGTGGCTACGCCAAACCGATGCCGCAGAGTTGGCTGGAGCGGCAGAAGGTCGAAGTCGCGAAGCGCGTCGCCGCTGCCGACATCGTCATCACGACGGCGCTCATCCCCGGTCGCGCCGCGCCGGTGCTCGTCACCGAAGAGATGGTGAAGAGCATGAAGCCGGGCTCGGTGATCGTCGACATCGCCGCGCCTGCGGGCGGCAACTGCCCGCTCACCGAACCCGGCAAGACGGTCCTCAAGCACGGCGTCACGCTGGTCGGCGAAACCAATCTGGCGGCGCTCGTCGCGGCGGATGCGAGCAACTTGTACGCGCGCAACGTGCTCGATTTTCTGAAGCTCGTGCTCACCAAAGAAGGCACGTTCCACGTCCCGATGGACGACGACATCGTCGTCGCCTGCCTGATGACCCAGGCCGGCGAAGTCAAGCGCAAGTAGCAAGCAGGAAGCCCCTCATGGACATCGTTTCACCCACCATCACGAACCTGATCATCTTCGTGCTCGCCATCTATGTCGGCTACCACGTCGTGTGGACCGTCACGCCGGCGCTGCACACGCCGCTGATGGCGGTGACGAACGCGATTTCGGCGATCGTCATCGTCGGCGCGATGCTCGCTGCGGCACTCACCGAAACGACGCTGGGCAAGACGATGGGCGTG
>JBEBHW010000042.1:0-11999 GCA_040081145.1 Burkholderiaceae bacterium | reverse complement strand
CGGCGCGGCAATCGAGATCGCCGTCGTCGACACCGGCGTGGGCATCGCCGAGGACCAGCAGGCGCTCGTCTTCGAAGAGTTCCGCCAGGCGAGCGGCGACTACCTGCGCAAAGCCGAAGGGACGGGCCTCGGCCTCGCACTCGCGAAGCGCTTTGTCGAGCTGCACGGCGGATCGATGCGCCTGGAGAGCGCGCTGGGGCACGGCTCGACGTTTGCGTTTGTCTTGCCGCAGCGCAGCATGCAAGGCGCCTGATTCGCCCCGATTGCTGAACCCGCCATGAAGTTCTATGCTCCACCGCTCTTGACTTGACGGCACGTGGCAGCTTCGCAGCCTGCAGCGCCTGCCGCCCAACTTGGCTGCGAGACAAGGAGACTGCCCATGGGCACCCGTTTCTTCCATCGCGTTGCGGCCGCTGCAGCCTTCGCGATCGCGAGCATCGGCAGCGCCGGCGCACACCAGGACGACTCGGCGCAGGGCGCGCGCAAGGACTACGGCCGCGTGCTGTTCAAGACCTCGTGCACAGCCGAGGGGCAAAAGCAGTTCGACCGCGCGCTGGCGATGCTGCATTCGTTCTATTTCCCCGAAACGGTGAAGGCGTTCAACGCCATCCCCGAGGCCGACCCGAAATGCGCGATCGCCTATTGGGGCATCGCGATCAGCCAGCGGCCCAATCCTCTCGTCGGGCCGTGGGATGCAGCCACGCTCAAGCGCGGTCTGGACGCGATCGAAAAGGGCGAGGCGCTGAACGCCACGCCGCGCGAGCGCGACTGGCTCGCCGCGCTGAAAGAGTTCTACAAGGACTATGCCCGGGTCGACCAGGACACACGCACGCGCAACTACGAGCAGGCGATGCAACGCTTGAGCCAGAAGTACCCGAGCGACGTCGAGGCGAAGGTCTTCCACGCGCTCGCGCTGAACGAAATCTTCGACCACAAGTCGATGGCGCCGCTCATGAAGGCGATCGCGATCCTTGAGCCGCTCGACAAGAAATACCCGGATCACCCGGGGATCACGCATTACCTGATCCACTCCTACGACTTCGCGCCGATCGCCAAACGCGGCATCCCGGCGGCGAACAAATACGCCAAGGTCGCGCCCAGCGCGCCGCACGCGCTGCACATGCCTTCGCACATCTATTCGATGGTGGGCATGTGGGACGAGTCGGTCGCCTCGAACCTCGAATCGATCAAGATCGCCAACGAATTCGCTGCAAAAGCCAAGATCGACGGTCTACCCGCCGGCGTGGCGCACTCCTACGACTTCATGCAATACGCCTACCTGCAGCTGGGGCAAGACGCCAAGGCGAAGGCCTTGGTCGACGAGAACGCGGCCTTCAAGAAAGTGGTGGGCATCGTTTCGGCCGGCAGCACGGCGCGCGCCGCAGTTCCGGCACGCTACTACCTGGAACGGCAGGACTGGAAGGGCGCGGCCCAGCTGCAGCCCTTCGGCACGCCGTTCCCGGCCGCCGAGGCGATCACGCACTTTGCACGTGCGCTCGGCGCCGCGCGCAGCGGTGACGTCGGGGCGGCGCTGGTCGACATCGACAAGCTGAAAGACTTGCGCGCCGGGCTCGTCAAAGTCAACCAGTCCTACTGGGCCGAGCAGATCGAAGTGCAAGTGCTTGCCGCGCAGGCCTGGGCCGCACAAGGTGCCGGCGACAAACCAGGCGCGCTCAAATTCATGCGCGCCGCGGCCGACCTGGAAGACAGCACCGAAAAGCACGTGGCGATGGAAAACCGCCTCTACCCGATGCGCGAGCTGCTCGCCGACGTGCTGCTCGAACAGGGCGACGCGGCGAGTGCCCTCAGCGAATACGAGAAATCAATGCAGAACACCCCGAACCGGCTGCGCGGCTTTTACGGCGCAGCGCGCGCCGCAACGGTGCTTGGCGACGCGAAGAAGACGGTCCACTACACGCGAGCCCTCGCCCAGCTCACGCGCAACGCGCAGAGCGACCGTGCCGAGATTCGCGAGGCGCGGCTGATCGCATCGGTCCGGTAGCGCCCATGCCGCGCAGCGCGCTTCGGGGCGTTGCGTGACGACGCCCCTCTGCGGCCGCCGTCTCGACGCGCCACGCCGGGGCGGCGCCGTGGCGCTGACGGCGTGGCTGTGCACCATCGCCTGCGCGCCCCTCCTGATGCCTTCGAGCACCCACGCCGCGCCGACCGACGACGAGCCCGAGACCACCGCCCTCGACCCCGACTACGCCGCCGGCAAACGCGCCATCGACGCGAAGGACTGGCGCGCTGCGGTGAAGGCGCTCTCCTCCGCCGCGCTGCGCGACACGCGCAACGCCGACATCCAGAACTACCTCGGCTACGCGCACCGAAACCTCGGCGACCTGGCGCGCGCATTCACGCACTACGAGCGCGCACTCAAGCTGAACCCACGCCACCGCGGCGCGCACGAGTACGCGGGCGAGGCGGCGCTGCTCGCCGGCGACCTGCCGCGTGCGCAGCGGCACCTGAGTGCGTTGAAGGGTATTTGCCTGCTGCCTTGCGAAGAACTCGACGATCTGAATGCGGCGGTCGAGGCCTACCTGCGCCGCGGAGGAAAGAGCCAATGAAGACCGTTAGTTCAAGTCTCGCGGGTACCCTGGGTTCGCTGCTCGTGGCTATCTCCTGCGGCGCACCCGCCTTCGCCCACTGGCCTGGCCAGCCGGCACACCAGTTCGCCGAACTCGGCGAACTGAAGCTTGAGAGCGGCGAAGTGATCAAGAACGTCCGCATGTCGTACATGGCACACGGCAAGTTGAATGCGGCGAAGGACAACGCGATTCTGTACATGCACGGTTTCGCGCAGAACCACCATTCCATCGACCACCTGATTGGCCCCGGTCGGCCGCTCGACACCGAACGCTATTTCATCATCTGCCCGGACACACTGGGTACGACCCAGACCAACTTCGAGCAAACGACGAGCCCGAGCAAATGCGGGCGATGCGGCCGAGTCTGCGCTGGAGACGACGCGCATACGCCTTTCGCATCTACCATGCCGACATCTGTGCATCCGCACCCGAACAAACCGCGCGCACGCTCGTGGAGCGCGGTTTCATCATGAACGGCGCTTACGCGGCGGATTCGCTGCGCGAAATTCCCTACCGACGTTGGCGCGAGTACGACTCCGCCGACAGCCTGCGCTTTTATGCATTGCGCTTGCACGAGGCGGGGTTCATCAAGTCCGACCCGCAGAAGTTGCTGGCCCGCGGGACGGATTGGCGATTCGTCGAACAATTGCGCAAGGAGATGAAGACATGAACGACCGCACGTTCCCCACACGGCGTCACCTTCTGCGTGCAGGCGCGGCCGCCGGCGTTGTTGCCGCGATGCCAACGCTCGCCGCAAGCGAGCCGCCGCCTGAGACCAAACGCATCCGCCTGGTTCGCTTTCCCTTCGACAACGCCTGCGTCAGCCCAATGTGGGCCGCCGAAGAGATGCTGCGTGCTGAAGGCTTCGAAGACGTGACCTACGTGCCTTTGACACCCGAGCAATACGCGACCATCGGCAATACGGGAACGGTGGCTGCGGGAGGTGCAGACGTAACGATCACGGACATCTTCGCCATCCTGCCGAGCCTCGATGCGGGTAAGCAGTTGACTGCCCTGGGTGGCATTCACGGCGGCTGCTACGAACTCTTTGGCACTAAAGCGATGCGCTCGATTCATGACCTGAAGGGCAGAACGGTCGCGGTCTCCAATTTCGGACGGCGCGCATTCATCTCGGCGATGGCAGCTCATGTCGGACTCGACCCGCACAAGGACCTGACCTTCGTCCAGAGCTTGGACGGCGTGAACCTGCTTTCGGAAGGCAGGGTCGACGCACTGCTGGGCTTTCCTCCCGAACCGCAACTGCTGCGAGACCGGAAAATTGGCGTCTCGCTCGTCAACACCACGACCGACCGCCCCTGGTCCCAGTACTTTTGCTGCATGGCGGTGGGCAACCGCGACTTCGTCGCACGCAACCCGGTCGCGACGAAGCGCGCGCTGCGCGCCCTGCTCAAGGCGGCAGACGCCTGCGCGGCCGAGCCCGAGCGCGTGATGCGCACGCTTGTCGATCGTGGCTTCCTGAAAGACTACGACGGGTCGATGCGCACGGTGCGCGAACTGCCCTACAAACGCTGGCGCGACCACGACTCGGCCGACAGCCTGCGCTTCTATGCCTTGCGGCTGCATGAGGCGGGTCTCATCAAATCGAACCCGCAGAAGCTGCTCGCGCAGGGGACGAACTGGCGCTTCATCGAGCAACTCAAGAGGGAGATGAAGTCATGATCGGCTTTTCATCGCCGATGCGGCGCGACGTTTTGCAGGCGGGCGCGGTGGCGGGCGCCGTCGCAGCGCTGCCCGCGCTCGCGGCGGGTGAGCCGCCGCCGGAGACGAAACGCATCAGGATGCCGCGCTATCCGGTTGACATCGCGTGTATCAGCCCCATGTGGATCGCCGAAGAATTGCTGCGCGCGGAAGGGTTTGAAGACGTCGTCTACGTGCCGACGCCGATGGAAGCCCTCGACAGCCCTTGGTCCGAATTTACGCAGATCGAAGCCGGTAGTACCGACATGACGATCACCGATATCTTTGCGATTCTGCCTGCGCTCGACGCGGGCAAACAGGCAGTCGCTCTGGCCGGCATTCATGGCGGTTGCTACGAGTTGTTCGCCGAAAAGTCGCTGCGATCGATTCGCGATCTCAAGGGGAAAACCCATCGCTGTCGGCAACTCCGGGCGGCGCGCCTTTGCCTCAGCAATGCTCGCACATGTCGGGCTTGATGCGCGCAAGGACGTGACATTCCTCCAAAGTTGGGAAGGCGTGCGCCTTCTTGTGGAAGGCAAGGTGGATGCGACGCTGGGCTTTCCACCCGAGCCACAGATCATGCGGGACAAGAAGATCGGCGTCTCGCTCGTCAACACGGCGACCGACCGACCGTGGTCGCAGTACTTCTGCTGCGTGGTCATCGGCAATCGCGACTTCGTCGCGAAGTACCCGGTCGCAACGAAGCGTGCGCTGCGTGCGCTTCTCAAGGCGGCGGATTTGTGCGCCGCGGAGCCCGAACGCACAGCGCGCACCCTCGCAGATCGCGGTTTCTACAAGGACGTGGGCCACTCGACGCAAGCGCTGCGCGACATTCCCTACAAACGCTGGCGCGAATATGACTCGGCCGACAGCCTGCGCTTCTACGCACTGCGCCTGCACGAGGCGGGGTTCATCAAGTCGAATCCGCAGAAGCTGCTTGCGCAGGGGACGAGCTGGCGGTTCATCGAGCAGTTGAAGAAGGAGATGAAGACATGATCGATCGCCCATTCCCGACGCGTCGCCACATCCTCCATGCCACTGCTGGCGCAGGCTTCATCGCCGCCCTGCCGGCCGTTGCGGCTGGTGAGCCACCGCCCGAGACGAAGCGCATCAGGCTGCTGCGCCTTCCTTTCGACGTGGCCTGTGTCAGCCCGATGTGGGTTGCCGAAGAGTTGCTACGCGCCGAAGGATTCGAAGACGTCAGCTATGTGCCACTTTCGGCCGAACAGGGTGCTGCCGGAGGCAGCGTAGGTACGGTAGGAGCCGGCGGCATCGACATGACGATTGCCGACATCTTCCACATCCTGCCTGGGCTCGATGCCGGCAAGCAGGTAGTGGCCCTTAGCGGCATCCACGGCGGCTGCTACGAATTGTTCGGCGCGAAGACGCTGCGCTCAATCCAGGATCTCAAGGGCAAAACCATTGCGGTCTCCAATTTCGCCCGTCACTCCTTCGTCTCGGCAATGCTGGCGCATGTCGGGCTCGACCCACGCAAGGACGTGACGTTCGTCGAGAGCCGGGAAGGTCTGCGCCTTATGGCAGAGGGCAAGATCGACGCGACACTCGGCTTCCCGCCGGAGCCGCAGATCATGCGCGACAAGAAGGTCGGCGTCTCGCTCGTCAACACCGCAACCGACCGCCCCTGGTCGCAATACTTCTGCTGCATGGCAATCGGGAACCGAGACTTCGTTGCGAAGAACCCGGTGGCGACGAAACGCGCGCTGCGCGCCTTGCTCAAGGCAGCGGACCTGTGCGCGGCCGAGCCCGAGCGAACTGCGCGCACGCTCGTGGAGCGTGGCTTCTACAAGGACTATCAGCATTCTGTTCAAGCGCTCCGCGACATCCCCTACCAGCGCTGGCGCGAGTATGACTCGGCCGACAGCCTGCGCTTCTACGCGTTGCGTTTGCACGAAGCGGGTTTCATCAAGATGAACCCGCAGAAGCTGCTTGCGCAGGGAACGAACTGGCGCTTCATCGAACAGCTGAAGCGGGAGATGAAGGCATAGACGAAGAGGGGGCAGCCTCATCGCAGCGCCTCGCGCGCGGTGGCCACACGACCGAAGTTCGCGAATACGATATCGGCATCATGCCCATCAAGGTGCACGACCTGATTTCCCGCCTCGAGGCTGACGGCTGGTTTCTGGTTCGGCAGAAGGGCAGTCACCGCCAGTATCATCACTCGGCGAAAGCAGGCACGGTCACGGTTGCCGGCAAACCGAGTGTCGATATCCCGCCGGGCACGTTGAACAGCATTCTGAAACAGGCCGGTCTGAAGAAGTGAGGGCGAAATGCAATACCTGGTTGTCATCGAGCAGGGCCCCACGAGTCTTGGTGCGTATGTGCCAGACCTGCCAGGTTGCATCGCCGTCGGCGCAACGCGCGAGGAGGTGGCGACGCTCATCCAGGAGGCGATCGAGTTCCACATTGAAGGGCTCAGGGCTGACGGGCAGCCCGTCCCCAAGCCCAGCTCGACAGCTGAGGTCATCGAAGTTGACGCATAGCCACACCATCGAGCGTGCCCGCTGGCCGCAGGCCTGAAGGGCGACGGGAACTGGGCCGATGCCGTGACAATGCCGCACCGGGCCTGGACTGCCCTCCTGCTGGCAATGCTGTGTGCGTCCGCAGCGGAACTGTACGCCGCCAACGCTGGCGCGACGCGCCTACCTGTCATCGGCCCGGCCCCTGCCTTCGCCCTCGACTCGTCGCGCGGCACGCGCGTCGCACTCGCCGACCTGCGCGGCAAGGTCCTGGCGGTCACGTTCATCTTCACCACCTGCACCGACAGCTGCCCGATCTTGACGGCCAAGCTCGCCGAAGTCGGCCGCGCCCTGGGCGGCGATTTCGGCCCGAAGATCAACTTCGTCGCCATCAGCGTCGACCCGCTGAACGACACGCCGGCGAAGCTGCGCGAATACGCCGCCGCGCACCGGGCAGACACGCCGGGCTGGCACTTCCTGACCGGCACGCCCACGACGGTGAGCGACGTGTTGCGCGGCTTTGGCGCGTATGCGAAGAAGAGCGAGAGCGGCGGTGTCGACCATCTGTTCATCACGTCGCTCGTCGATCGCGCCGGGCGCCTGCGCGTGCAATACCTCGGCACGCGCTTTGACGGGCGCGAAATGCAGCGCGACCTGCAGGCGTTGTTGCGCGAGTGAAGCGGCCTGTGACGTCACCCCTGGGCACGCCGCTGTTGCGCTGGTTGCCGCTGGCCGTGGCGCGCGCGCCGGCGCGGCTCTACACGAAACTCTTGCTCGCGTTTCTCGTTGTCGTCGGGCTGTTGATCGCGATCGGCGCGGTGAGCCTGGCCGAACTCGGGCGCCTGAACCAGCGCGCGGAGGACTTCGTCAAGCTGCAGCGCAAGATCGCCGCGTACCGCCAGATCCAGCACAGCACGACGTCGGAGCTGTACAGCGTCGCCACGGCGATGCTCGCGCCGGACCCCGGGACGCTCGACGCGACGCTGCGCCAGCTGAACCAGTTCGGCTACGACCTGGACCGGCTGCAGTTCGTCGCGCAAGACGAGGTCGAACTGCTCGCCCGGGTTCGCGCCGAATACGAAGGCTTTGCTGCGGCGGTGGGCGAGGTGATCGAGCTGGTGCGCGCGGGCAAGGTGGCCGAGGGGCGGCAGGCTCAAGTGGAGCGCGCCGGGCCGCTCGCCGAGCGTCTGGAGCGGCTGACGAATGAACTCGTGAACAAGGCCGAAGCCGACATGCTGGCCCGAATCGACGAAAGCCAGGCGGGCTACCTCGCGTCATTGCGCTGGCTGGGTGCATTCGCGCTTGTCAGCATCGTGCTCGCGCTCGGACTGGGTTATGCGATGTCGTGGTCATTGATCACCCCGCTGCAGCAGATGGGCGAGCGCTTCGACGGAATAGCCGCAGGCGACTTCACGACGCACCTGGCGGTGCCCAACCGCGACGAGCTCGGCGAACTCGCGCTGAATCTGAACCGCATGAGCGACGAACTTGGGCGCCTGTACCGGCAGATCGAGGCGGCGAACCGGCACAAGTCTGAGTTCCTCGCGAACATGAGCCACGAGCTGCGCACGCCGCTGAACGCGATCATCGGGTTTTCCGAAGTGCTGCTGGAAAAGATGTTCGGCGAAGTGAACGACAAGCAGCTCGAATACCTGCGCGACATTCACTCCTCGGGCCACCATCTGCTGACGCTGATCAACGACATCCTGGATCTCTCGAAGATCGAGGCCGGCCGCATGGAGCTCGAACTTTCGAGCTTCGACCTCGGCGAGTTGCTCGAGGGTGCGACGATGCTGGTGCGCGAGCGCGCCGGGCGCAACGGCCTGAGCCTCGCGCTGGACGTCGAGCCGGGCCTGGGCGACTGGGTTGCCGACGAGCGCAAGGTGAAGCAGGTGGTGATCAACTTGCTCTCCAACGCCGTCAAGTTCACCCCGGCTGGCGGCAGCGTGACGGTGCGGGCGCGCCGCGCCGGCGATGTAGCGGCAGAAGTGGCCGTCATCGACACCGGTGTGGGCATCGCGCTCGATCAGCAGGCGCTCGTGTTCGAGGAGTTCCGCCAGGCGGCGGGGGATCATCTGCACAAATCGGAGGGCACGGGCCTCGGCCTCGCGCTCGCGAAGCGCTTTGTCGAACTGCACGGCGGATCGATGCGCCTGGAGAGCGCACTGGGGCACGGCTCGACGTTTGCGTTTATGCTTCCGCAGCACACCCTGGAGGCTGCATCGTGAGCACCATCCTGATCGTCGAAGACAACGAGAAGAACATGAAACTCGTGCGCGACATCCTGCGGCACAAGGGGCACCGCACGCTCGAAGCGGTGAACGGCCTGGACGGCGTGCGTCTGGCGCGTGACGAGAAGCCCGACCTGGTGCTGATGGACATCCAGTTGCCCGACATCGACGGCATCACCGCGCTGCGCCAGATTCGCGAAGACCCGCTGCTCGACGCGATTCCCGTGCTCGCCGTGTCGGCCTCGGTGATGCCCGACGAGCAGAAGAAGATCGTGACGTCGGGCTTTGACGCCTACATCACCAAGCCGATTCAATTGAAGTCGTTTCTCGAGACGGTGCAGCGCTTCCTCACCGAGGGGCGCAAGCGTGTTTGAGCGTGTCACGGCTTGAGCGCATGACCTCGAAAATTCTCGTCGTCGACGACGTCGCGAAAAACGTCAAACTGCTCGCCGACCTGTTGTCGGTGAAGGGCTACACGGCGCTCACCGCCGCGTCGGGCGCTGAGGCGCTGACGAGCGTCGAGGTGAACGCTCCGGACCTGATCCTGCTCGACGTGATGATGCCCGGCATGAGCGGCTACGAGGTGTGCCAGGCGATCCGCGCAAACCCGGCGCACGCCATGCTGCCCATCGTGCTCGTCACCGCGCTGGACCCTTCGCAAGAACGCGCCAAGGGGCTGGAAGCCGGTGCCGACGACTTTCTGAGCAAGCCCGTGAATCAGGCGGAACTGCTGGCGCGCGTCAAGTCGCTGCTGCGCATCAAGCACCTCTACGACGAAGTGAACCGACAGCGCGACCAGCTCGCCGCGTGGAACCGCGACCTCGAGCAGCGTGTCGCCGATGGCGTGGCGCAGCTCGCGCGAGTGGGCCGGCTGAAGCGGTTTTTTTCTCCGCAGCTCGCGCAAGCAATCGTCGCCGGCGGCGCTGACGACCCTTTGAGGAGCCACCGGCGCGAAATCACCGTCGTCTTCCTCGACCTGCGCGGCTTCACCGCGTTCACCGAAACTGCCGACCCCGAAGAGGTGATGGGCGTGCTCGGCGAATACCACGCCGCGATGGGGCGCTTGATTCTCGAGTACGAGGGAACGCTGGAGCGTTTCACGGGTGACGGCATCATGGTGTTCTTCAACGATCCCGTCGTGATTCCCGACGCCGCCGCGCGCGCCGCACGCATGGTGCTGGCGATGCAAGGCGAAGTCACCAAACTCGCCGCCGGGTGGCGCAAGCGCGGCTACGACCTGCAGATGGGGGTGGGCATCGCGCAAGGCTTTGCGACGATCGGTGGCATCGGCTTCGAGGGTCGCATCGACTACGGCGCGATCGGTACCGTGACCAACCTCGCTGCGCGCCTGTGCGGCGAAGCGCGCGGGGGCGAGACGCTGCTGTCGCAGCGCGTGATCGCGGCGCTGGACGGGGCGGTCCAGGTCGAGCCTGTGGCCGACCTGGTGCTCAAGGGGTTTCAGCGTCCGGTGGCGGCGTATCGCTTGTTGGCGGGTTGAGGCCTGCGCGCGCCGTTTTGAACGACTCACAAGGAGACGCACGGCCGCCCGAAGTTTCCTTGGGGCGGACGACGTATGTCGTCGGCCTGGGGGCGCTCTCAGCGCCTCAGGTGCGCTGCGCTTTCGCGGTCGGAGTGAGCGTCTTCGCACGCCTTTCGGCAGACGGCAACTGCGTGTTCAGCACCGCGACGAGCATGACCGCCAACGCGATCATGAGGCCCATGCCCTCGCGCGCCGTTTCTTCCACGATCCAGACTTCCTTGAGCCAAAAGTTGGGCATGGTTGGCCAGTAGTAGATGACGGTGCCCGCGTAGAACAGCACGCTGGCCCACAGCAGGCGCCTCAAATCGGCCGAGCGCAGCACACTCTGCAGCCGAAACGTGACGGCATACATCCACAGCGCGGGAATGCTGTAGAGCAAGACCCACTGCGGCGCGTCAGGGTCGTTGTATTGGACCCCGGTGAAGCCCAGCATCATCAGGCCGAGCAAGATGTTCAAAACGTTAAAGGGGGTCATTCAAAACTCCTCGTCAGGGATTGCCGGTTTGGGCGTCAGGGCGAGAAACTGGCGCTCTTGATGTAGGCCACGACTGCCTTGCGCTGCTCGAGCGTGAACACTTCCTTCCACGGCGGCATCTTGCCAAAGCCGTTCGTGACGCGATCGAAGATGAATGCAGGCTCCAGGCCACCGGGGCTGATCTTGGGCGCCTTGCCGGGGTAGGCGGCCCGCCCGTGGCAATGCCGACATTGCGTTTGCCAGACCTCCTCGCCCGATGCGATCGCCGTCGTGCTGGCAAGGTAGGCCTTGTCGAACTTCGGCACGGGCTCGGTTGCGGCAGCTGCCGGCGCCTGCGCATGGGCGCCGAATGCGCAGAAGAGCGCAACTGCCACAGCGCCGGAGAAAAATCTAAACATGCTGAATCAACCTTTGTCAGGAAAGGAAAACGCCACCGAAGCGCAAAGCGCCGCGGTGGCGAGTTTAATCAAACCCGGCTTACGGAACGATCTTGTAGATCGTGTCGAGTGAGCCGTTCGGGCCGGTGGTGATCGAGGTCAGCACGTAGACCTCGCCGGCGCTGTCTTGAGCGAAAGCCAACACGTAAGGCTTCTTGCCTCCTGGAATGTTGGTCACTTCGGCGGTGTCCATCGACCACTTGCCGTCGCTGCCCTTTGTGCCGAAGAAGATCTGGCCGTCCATCTCGCCGAAGGACTTGCTCCAGTCGCCGAAAATGTACTTGCCTTTCCAGGCGGCATGCGCGCCGCGATACACATAACCGCCGGTGATCGAGATGCCCTTGCAACCGTTCGGCTTGGCCGTGCAGTTGTTGTACTCGATGATCGCCGGCGTGATGCCCGCCTTGTCGCAGTTCGCGGGGTGATCGTCAGGCTTCTGATAGTCGAAGCAGCGCATGATGCCTTCAACGCGCCTCCAGCCCATGTTCTGGCCCTTGCCGATGACCTTGACGGCTTCGTAGCTGTTTTGCTGCACGTCGCCGCAGAACAGTTC
>JBEBHW010000652.1:0-2761 GCA_040081145.1 Burkholderiaceae bacterium | reverse complement strand
CCCGTGCACGTGGGCGAAGCCGCAGCGCGCTCCATCGCCGCCGGCGAAACCTTCTATGCGCACAACTTCGGCCTGCCGGAATTGCGTGTCGCGCTCTCGGCCTACGCAAGCGATTTGCACGGCGCGATTCCGATGGAGCGCATCGCCGTCACGTCGAGCGGCGTGAACGCGCTGATGCTCGCGATGCAGGCTTTGCTCGACCCAGGTGACGAAGTCGTCGCTGTCGTGCCGATCTGGCCGAACCTGACGGCGCAGCCGGAAATCCTGGGCGCGGTGGTGAAGCCGGTATCGCTGCGCGCCCAGGCGGGCGCGTGGCGCCTGGATCTGCAATCCTTGCTCGACGCCGTGACGCCCAAGACGCGCGTGCTGCTGGTCAACGCGCCGAACAACCCGACCGGCTGGGCGCTGACGCGCGCCGAGCAAGAAGCGCTGCTCGCGCACTGCCGGCGCACCGGCACCTGGATCGTCGCCGACGAAGTCTACGAGCGGCTCTACTACGTGCCCGGCCAGCGCTGCGCGCCGAGTTTCCTGGACGTGGCGCTGCCCGACGACAGGCTCATCGTCGCGCACAGCTTTTCCAAGAGTTTCGTCATGACGGGCTGGCGCCTGGGCTGGCTCGTCGCGCCTCAGAACACGATGGACGCTTTGGGCAAACTCATTGAGTTCAATACCTCGTGCGCACCGACGTTCGTGCAGCGCGCCGGGATCGCTGCCCTGGCCGGCGCAAGCGATTCGGTTCCCGCCCTCGTGCAGCGCCTCAAAGCGTGTCGCGACACTCTCGTGCCACAGCTCGCGGCTTTGCCCGGAATCGAACTCGCTACGCCGGACGCCGGCATGTACGCCTTCTTTCGGGTTGAAGGCCAGCGCGACTCGCTCGGATTCGCGAAGCGACTGGTCGCCGAGGTCGGCCTGGGGCTTGCGCCTGGCGTCGCCTTCGGGCAAGAAGCCGAAGGTTGGCTGCGCTGGTGCTTTGCGACGCGCGACGCGCAGCGCCTCAGCGCCGGCGTGCAGCGGCTCGACCGCGCGCTGCGTCTATAATCGCGCGCTCTTCGGGTGCAGGCACAAGGTGCAGGCGCTGGGAGGCAGGCACGGCGCCGGTCGGTTTCACCGGCGACCGCAAGTGATCACTCGGAACCGCGGTACCCCGAGCCCAGAGCGGCGCAGGGTGCTCGGTTCCATCAAAACAGGAAACGAGTATGACCGCCACCACGGCGCACAAGGCCGAAATCGTCAAGGCCAACGCAAGAAACGCCAGCGACACCGGATCGCCCGAAGTGCAAGTCGCGCTTCTGACCGACCGCATCAACGAACTCACCCCTCACTTCAAGACGCACCTCAAAGACCACCACGGTCGGCGCGGTCTGCTCAAGATGGTGAATCGGCGCAAGAGTTTGTTGACCTACCTCAGGGAAACCGACGCCGAGCGCTACACGGCGCTCATCCAGAAATTAGGCTTGCGCAAGTAGAGTCTGAGGCTTCGCTTCGGCCCAGGGGCCTGACTGGAATTCGCCAGTGCAGGCTCCGAAACCCACCCCCGGGAGCCACCCAAACATCCTGGCGCCGCTGTGTCATTCCATCGATGTTCCCCGCCGAACACCATTGGAATGGCATACGCCACGAAGTCCGGTGCCCCGACCCGCTGAGCCGCAATCTCGAGGCCAGCACTAACCGGAGAAATGCCCATGAGCATGTTCAAGAAAATCACCAAGACGTTCCAATGGGGCCCCCACAAGGTCACGATGGAGACCGGCGAAATCGCACGCCAAGCCAGCGGCGCCGTGCTCGTCGACATTGAAGACACCGTCATCCTGGCCACCGTCGTCGCCGCGAAAAACGCCAAGCCGGGCCAGGACTTCTTCCCGCTGACGGTTGACTACATCGAAAAGACGTACGCCGCAGGCAAGATCCCCGGCAGCTTCTTCAAGCGCGAAGGCCGCCCCAGCGAGCTCGAGACGCTCACGTCGCGCCTCATCGACAGGCCGCTGCGCCCGCTATTCCCCGACGGCTTCTTCAACGAAGTGCAAGTTGTCATCCACGTGCTGTCGCTGAACCCCGAAGTTCAGGCCGACATCGCGGCGATGATCGGCGCGAGCGCCGCGTTGGCGATCTCAGGCATTCCGTTCAACGGCCCGATCGGCGCGGCGCGCGTCGGTTATGTCGACGGCAAATACGTGCTGAACCCGGGCAAGACGCAGCTCTCGACCTCGCAGATGGAATTGATCGTCGCCGGCACCGAAGCCGCCGTGCTGATGGTGGAAAGCGAAGCCCAGCAGCTCAGTGAAGAGGTCATGCTAGGGGGCGTCGTGTTCGGCCACGAGCAGGGCAACATCGCGATCAACGCGATTCACGACCTGGTGCGTGACGCCGGCAAGCCGGCCTGGGACTGGGCGGCTCCGGCGAAAGACGAAGCCTTCATCGCGCGCGTCGTCGCAGTCGCCGAAGCGCCGCTGCGCGCCGCCTACCAGATCCGCTCCAAGCAGGCGCGCACCCACGCGTGTCGCGAGGCGTATGCCTTGACCAAGGTCGCGTTGAAAGAGCAGGGCGCGGTGTTCGACGAAGTCAAGCTGGAAGGCATGCTCTTCGACATCGAAGCGCGCATCGTGCGCAGCCAGATCCTGGCCGGTGAGCCGCGCATCGACGGCCGCGACACGCGCACCGTGCGTGCCATCGAAATCCGCAACGGCGTGCTGCCGCGGGCTCACGGCTCGGCGCTCTTCACGCGTGGTGAAACGCAGGCGCTCGTCGCCGCCACACTCGGCAC
>JBEBHW010000651.1:0-2770 GCA_040081145.1 Burkholderiaceae bacterium | reverse complement strand
GCATCGCTCGCGCGTGCGCGGCCTGGTCGAAAGTCTTCGTCGTCATGCTGCACCGTCCTGCAAGTAGCCGAGTATGTTGCGCTTCATCGCGTCGAGCGTTGCCGCCGCCGTTTCAAGGTCCGCGTCGGCCAGCCCGCCCAGAATCTGCTGGTTCAAGCGGTGGCTGACCTTGCGCATGCGCGTGATGAGTTGTTTGCTCTTCGGCTCCAGGAAAACGCGGTTCACGCGCCGGTCTGTCGCGTCCGCCTGGCGGCGCAACAGGCCGCCCTTCTCGAGCCTGTCGATCAGGCCGCCGACGGCCACTTTGCCCAGGTCGAGCTCTTCGGCGAGTTGCGACTGCGTCATCCCGTCTTCACGCGACAAATAGGCGAGCACCCACCATTGCGAGCGCGTCACGTTGAGCGGCTTCAGGCACCGGTCGAACGCGCTGCGGCGCAGCCGCGACACGTCGTGAATCAGAAAGCCCAGACGCAATTCCCAATCGATGCTGTGGGTGTCGATGGCCATGGTCTTGTTGTTGCCGGCAAGGCCGGTTTTGGGGAAACCTGTGCGCGCGCCATTCTCAGTCACGCCGGATCCCAGGTGAAGACGTCGCTCGACCGATCCAACCCGTAGAAACCCGAGCGCATCATGGGCAGCGCGCTGTCGAGCACGCCCTGGGCCGTCCAGCCCTCGCTGCAATGCGCATTGCGCACCGGTCGCGGCTGGCTGAAGAGAAAAATCTCGTTGTTGCGCACGCCGAAGATCTGCCCGGTCACGTCGCTCGCGGCGTCGGCGCACAGCGCCACGACGAGCGGCGCCACGCGGTCCGGGTCGAGCTTCTTCAATCCATCGACGCGCTTCTTCTGCTCGGGCGTTTCGGCCGGGATCGAATCGATCATGCGTGTCCAGGCGAACGGCGCGACGGCGTTGGAGCGCACGTTGAAGCGCTGCATGTCCAGAGCGATCGACTTGGAAAGCGCCGCGATGCCGAGCTTGGCTGCGCTGTAGTTCGCCTGGCCGAAGTTGCCGATGAGCCCGGAGGTCGACGTCATGTGCACGTAGGCACCGCTGCCTTGCGCCTTGAAGTGCGGCGCGGCGGCGCGGCTCACGTTGAAGCTGCCTTTCAGGTGCACCGCGACCACCGTGTCGAACTCGGGCTCGCTCATGCGGTGGAACATCACGTCGCGCAGGATGCCGGCGTTGTTGATGACAATGTCGATGCGGCCGAACGTGTCGACCGCGGCGGCGACCATTCGGTGCGCGGCCCCCCAGTCGGTGACGGAGCCGCCGTCGACGATCGCCTCGCCGCCGCCTCCGCGGATCAGCGCAGCGACTTCGTGCGCGGGCTGCTCGCCGCTCAATTGGCCGTCCAGCGTGGCGCCGAGGTCGTTGACGACGACTTTCGCGCCGGCCTGCGCGAGCGCCAGCGCGATGCCGCGCCCCACCCCTCGCCCGCCGCCCGTGACGAGCGCCACTTTGCCTTCCAACAGTTTGCTCATGATCGCTCCGCGAAGTGACGACCCGGTCGACCCCAGCACTGCGGCGTTGGCTTCGCGCCGAACCTGGGTCGTCGGGTCCTCCTTTATCGTTCACTAGCGTATCATGTCTCGCGGCATGAAATGCCACCCGACAAACCCTCGACTGCCCAGTCGCCACGGGCGCGCGCAGGCCCATTCAGGAGACATTCCGTGAGCAAAGACTACAAAGACATCCTCTACGAAGTTTCCGACGGCGTCGTGCGCATCACGCTGAACCGCCCCGAGGTCTACAACGCGTTTCGCAACCAGACGCTCGAGGAATTGATCGACGCGCTGCGCCGCGCCGACGAAGAGAAGAGCGCCAACGTGATGGTGCTTTCAGGCGCCGGCGACAAGGCGTTTTGCACCGGCGGCGACCAGAAGGTGCACCTCAGCGAAGACGGTCTCTACGGCCCGCGCGGCACGGTGGGCATGCCCATCGAAGAAATGCAGACGGCGCTGCGCGACTTGCGCAAGGTGTCGATCGCCAAGGTACAGGGCTTTGCGATCGGCGGGGGCAACGTGTTCGCGACGATTTGCGATTTGACGATTGCCAGCGAGAAGGCGACGTTCGGCCAGGTCGGCCCGAAAGTCGGCTCGGTCGACCCGGGCTGGGGAACCGCCTACCTGTCGCGCATCGTCGGCGAAAAGAAGGCGCGCGAAATCTGGTTCCTGTGCCGGCGCTACAGCGCCGCCGAAGCTGCCGCGATGGGCCTGGTGAACAAGGTGGTGGCGCACGATCAGCTCGACGCCGAAGTTGACCAGTGGTGCAAAGAGATCAACCAGATGAGCCCGACGGCGCTGACCATTGCGAAGCGTTCCTTCAACGCCGACAGCGAGAACATCCGCGGCATCGGCTTCATGGGAATCCAGACGCTCAAGCACTACTACCAGACCGAAGAGTCCCGAGAGGGCGTGCGCGCTTTCAACGAGAAGCGCAAGCCCGACTTCAAGAAGTTCGTGACCTGAGGCGCGCACCTGCCCGCCCAACTGACGCAGGAACCGCCTTGAACGCGCCCCAGACGCTGCTTCACGCCAGCCATGCGCCCGCTGGTGTGATGGTGCCTCCGCCGGCCGGCTTTGAGGTGGTAAGAATCGGCGGCGCGTTTGCCACCCACAACGGGCCGCTCTACGGCCGCTGGGTCGAAGCGCGGCTGCAACTCGGCTTTCGCGTCGGACCGCACCATGTGAACCCAGGCCAGAGCTGCCACGGAGGCATGCTCAGCACCTTCGTCGACATCCTGCTCTCCGGCGCCGCGCACTACCAGACC
>JBEBHW010000650.1:0-2770 GCA_040081145.1 Burkholderiaceae bacterium | reverse complement strand
GACGCGGAAGGAACAAGATGATCTCCGGGAACACGATCGTCGCCGCGAGCACGCCGAGCATGGGCAGCAGCATGATCATCACGTCCTTGATGACATACATCAACCTGACCTTGGCGATGGCGCACGAAATCATCAGGCACAGTCCGTAGGGCGGGGTCACCAGGCCGAAGGCGAGCGAGATGATTCCCACCATCGCGAAGTGCACCGGGTCCATTCCCACGGCGCGCGCCAGCGGCTCGAGGATCGTGCCGACGATGATGATGGCCGGTATCGCGTCGAGAAAACAGCCCACGACAAGGAAGCAGAAGGCGATGAAAAAGCCCGTCGCGGTGATGCCCATGCCCCAGCCGCCCACGCCAGCGAGCAGCGCCTTGGGGATCTGGTAGTAGGCAAGCAGCCAGCCGAAAGCGCTCGCCGTGCCCACGCAAAACAGCGCCACTGCGGCGAGCTTGCCGGTGTCGAGCAAGGCGCTGTTGAGTTGCTTGCCGCTCATCTCGCGGTAGACGAAGATCGACAGCGCGCCCGCGTAAAGCACGGCAATCGCCGCCGATTCGGTGGCGGTGAACCAGCCGAACACTTTGCCGCCGATGATGATCACCGGCGTCATCAGCGCCGGGATTGAGATCGCCAGTGCGACGAAAACTTCCTTCAGGTTCGAGCGCGGGTACTTCGGGTAGTTGCGCAGCTTGGCGTAAACATGCACCGTGCCCATCTGCACCGCGCCGAGCAGCAGCCCGGGGATGATGCCGGCGAGGAACAGCGCGCCGATCGACACCGACAGCGTGCCGCCCCACACGACCATCAGGATCGACGGTGGAATGATCACGGCAAGAATTGCCGAGACGGCGGTGATGGCCACCGAGAACGACAAGTCGTAGCCTTCCTTGACTTGCGCTTCGATGAAGATCTTGCCCTGGCTCGCCGCGTCGGCGGTGCTCGATCCCGAAATGCCGGCGAAGAAGATCGACAGCACAACGTTCACCTGCGCCAGGCCGCCGGGCAAGTGCCCCACCAAGTCGCGCGACAGACGCACCAGCCTGTCCGTGATGCCGCCCACGTTCATCAGGTTCGCCGTGAGCAGAAAAAACGGCACGGCCAGCAGGATGAACGAGTTGTACGACTTGAACGTCTCGTTGAACAGAATCATCGGCGACAGGCGCGGCTCGATGAACATCACCGGCAGGCACGCCAGGCCGAGCGCGAAGGCCACAGGCACGCGAACGATCATGAGCGCGAAGAACACGCCGAAGAGAATCAGCGCCGCGATCGCCGGCGTGAGTGCCGCGCCGCCGCTCATGTCACTTCTCCGGTACGCAGCACGCGCAGGTCGGCGACGAATCGCTCACCGAGGAACAGCACCCACGTCAGCCCAGCCATGGGCCAGGCGACGAAGATGAAGGGCATGGGCAACTCGGCGAGCTCGGAGCTCTGGTTCCAGCCGAACTGCACGAACTTGACGCCGTACCAGATGAAGACGAGTGCGAAGACCAGGACGAAGACGTTGCTGACGATGCGCAACAACGCGTTCGCGCGCGGCTTGAGTTCAGGCCAGAGGTCGACGTCGAAATGCGCGCCGTCGCGAATCCCGACCATCGCGCCGATCATGATCATCCAGATGAAGAAGAAGCGCGCCATCTCTTCGGTCCAGATGTAGCTCGGGATCAACGCCGTGAAGCGCGAAAAGATCTGCAAGCTCACCGGGATGATGAGGATCGCAACGCTGGCGACGAGCGCAACGTCCAGGGCGCGGTAATAGGCGGAGATGAATTTGCGCATGCTTTGGCGTCACCCCGGCGGGGGCCGGGGTGACGGATCGGGAACCACTGCGGGGAGCGCGACTACAGGCTGTTGATCTTCGCCAGAATCGCCTCGGCGCCGATTTCCTTCGCGTACTCGATCATCACCGGATCGACGAGCTTCTTCATCGCCGCGCGGTCGGTGAACGGAATGCGCTTGAGCTTGCCGGCTTTCTCCAGCGCCTCCAATTTGGCCGAGTCTTCGCTCGACTCGATCTGCCTGCCGTAGACACCGGCTTCCTTGCCGGCGCGCACGACGGCGGCTTGCAGGTCGGCGGGCAACTTCTTGAACGTCTTGCCGGAAAACGCGAGGGGCCGGATCGTGATCGCGTGCTGCGTCAGGTTCAGGTTCGGGCCGACTTCGAAGAACTTCATCTGCTCCACGCCCGCGGCCTCGTTCTCGCCTGCGGCGATGACACCGTTCTGGATCGCGTTGTAGACCTCGTTGTAGGCAATCACGGTGGGTGACATGCCGGTGGCGGCGAACGTCTTGCTCCAGATCGGGGCGCCCTGAACGCGTACCTTCAAGCCCTTCATTTCGGCCAGGTTGCGCACCGGCTTGTTGGCGAAGATGTTGCGCGTACCACCGCCGGCGTAGCCGATCAGCATCACGTCCGCCTTCGCGGCGACTTCATCGGCGACCGGCTTCAGGGTGTCGGCGTCAAGCACCTTGTTCCAGTGGTCGAGGTCGCGGAACAGGAACGGCGCGTCGATGAACGGCTTGCCGTAGTACTGCTTGACGAGCTGCTCGAACTTGACGAGCGCTTTGGTGAAGGCGTGGTCGTCGCTGAATTGCGACGCACCGTGCAACGTAATTGGCTGGGCCGCACTGCCGAATGCGGCACACGAGGCCAGACACATGACCGCAGCGCTGCGCAGCGCGGCACGAATGAAAATTCGCATCGTCTCCTCCAGTGTTGTTCCAACCTGCCGCCGCACCGCCGCGCACATCGGGCGGGATCTCGGTCAGATGG
>JBEBHW010000041.1:0-12036 GCA_040081145.1 Burkholderiaceae bacterium | reverse complement strand
GAACTTCGGTGTTCCCTGGTTCAGCTACGGCAGGCTCAGGCCGCTTCACACGAACGCGGTGATCTTCGCCTTCGGTGGCAGCACGCTGTTCGCGACCAGCTTTCACGTCGTGCAGCGCACCTGCCAGGTACCGCTGTTCGCGCCCAAGCTCGCAGAGTTCGTTTTCTGGGGTTGGCAGGCAGTGATCGTCGCCGCGGCGGTTTCGCTGCCGCTCGGCTACACGCAGGGCAAGGAGTACGCCGAGCTCGAGTGGCCGATCGACATTCTCATTGCCGTCGTCTGGGTTTCGTACGCGATCGTCTTCTTCGGCACGATCGGTGTGCGCAAGGTGCGCCACATCTACGTCGCGAACTGGTTCTTCGGCGCCTTCATCCTGACCGTGGCGATGCTGCACATCGTGAACAGCGCGGCCATCCCTGCCGGCTGGATGAAGAGCTATTCGGTCTATGCCGGCGTGCAAGACGCGATGGTGCAGTGGTGGTACGGGCACAACGCGGTGGGCTTCTTCCTCACGGCGGGTTTTCTTGGAATGATGTACTACTACATCCCCAAGCAGGCGCAGCGCCCGGTGTACAGCTACCGCCTGTCCATCGTGCACTTCTGGGCGCTGATCTTCACCTACATGTGGGCCGGGCCGCACCACTTGCACTACACCGCCCTGCCCGACTGGGCACAGTCTATCGGCATGCTGTTCTCGTTGGTGCTGCTCGCGCCGAGCTGGGGCGGAATGATCAACGGCATGATGACGCTGTCGGGTGCGTGGCACAAGCTGCGCGACGATCCGATCCTGAAGTTCCTCATCGTCTCGCTGTCGTTCTACGGCATGAGCACGTTCGAGGGGCCGATGATGTCGATCAAGACCGTCAATGCGCTGTCGCACTACACCGACTGGACGGTGGGCCATGTGCACTCGGGCGCGCTCGGCTGGGTCGGCCTGGTCTCGATGGGTTGCCTGTACCACCTGATCCCGCGCATGGTCGGGCGCACGCAGATGCACAGCGTGCGCGCCATCGAGCTGCACTTCTGGGTGGCCACACTGGGCATCGTGCTCTACATCGCTGCGATGTGGATTGCCGGCGTGATGCAAGGGCTGATGTGGCGCGCCGTGAACCCCGATGGCACGCTCGTCTACAGCTTCGTCGAGAGCGTCAAGGCGACGTGGCCGTTCTACTTCATTCGCTTCCTCGGCGGCGTGCTTTACCTCGGCGGCATGACGATCATGGCGTGGAACGTCGTGATGACGGCGCGCGGTGGGCGCGTGGCGCCGATCCCGGTGCCAGCGCCAATGAGCGCGGCGCACGCATGAATTTCGAGAACCCACGATGAGCCAAACCACCCGCCCCACTGGTCACGAGCGAATCGAGACCAGCAACCTGCTGATGATCGTATTGATCCTGGCCGTCGTCGCCGTGGGCGGCCTGGTCGAGATCGTGCCGCTCTACTTCCAGCGCTCGACGACCCAGGCAGCCCCGGGTGTCAAGCCCTACACCGCGCTGCAACTCGGCGGTCGCGACATCTACGTTCGCGAGGGTTGCTACAACTGCCATTCGCAGATGATCCGGCCACTGCTCGCCGAGACCTTGCGCTACGGCGCGTACTCCAAGGCAGGAGAATTCGTCTACGACCATCCGTTTCAATGGGGCAGCAAGCGCACCGGGCCGGACCTGCATCGCGTGGGCGGCAAGTACAGCGACGAGTGGCAGCGCCTGCACCTGAACAATCCGCGCGACCTCGTGCCCGAGTCGAACATGCCGGCCTACCCGTGGCTCGAGAAAACGCCGTTCGCGAGCGGCGAAATCGCGCAACACATGACCGCGCTGCGTCGCGTCGGCGTCCCCTACAGCGACGAGGAAATCGCCAAGGCCGGCGCCGACACCGCGGGCCGGACCGAGCTCGATGCGTTGGTCGCGTACCTGCAGGTGCTCGGCACCGCGGTGAAGTGAGCAGGAACCGCCCATGGAATTGGACCTGAACCTGATCCGCAGCATCGTCACCGTGCTTGCCTTCGTTGCATTCGTCGGCATCGTCTGGCGCGTCTGGCGTGCCGCGAACCGCGAGCGCTACGCCGAGGCCGCAGACCTGCCGTTTGCCGACGAGCCACAAGCACCAACCGTGGATCCTGGCTTGCGCCGGGATGACGGTCGGGCGCACAAGGCGAATCGCTGGAGACAACCCGGCATCACCCGGAACCACGCGCAATGAGTGATTTCATTTCTTCCGGCTGGTCGATCTACGTCGCCGCAGCCACTTTGCTTGGCCTGATCGCCTGCCTGGCGCTGCTGATATTCGCCGCGCGGCGCAAAGTCGTGATGCGCCCCGACGGCACGCCCGATCAAACGACAGGCCACACCTGGGACGTCGACCTCACCGAGCTGAACAACCCACTGCCGCGCTGGTGGATGTGGCTGTTCGTCATCACCGTCTTGTTCTCGTTCGGCTACCTGTGGCTCTACCCAGGCCTGGGAAGCGCGTCTGGGTCGCTGGGTTGGACCAGCATGGGCCAGCACAGCGACGAGCGCAATGCCGCTGCCCAGTCCTCAGCGCCGCTGTATGCGCGGCTCGCCGCACTCACGCCCGAGCAGCTCGCGGCAGATCCGCATGCGATGGGTGTGGGCGAACGCCTGTTCGTGAATCACTGCGCCGCGTGCCACGGGTCCGACGCGAACGGCAGCAAAGGATTTCCGAATCTCACCGACAACGACTGGCTGTGGGGCGGCACGCCTGACAAGATCGCCGAGACCATCGCCAATGGTCGGCAGGGCACGATGCCGCCGATGGCCGCCGCCGTAGGCACGGCAACCGATGTGCGAAACCTCGCGAACTACGTGCTGAGCCTCTCGGGCGGCGCCCACGACAACATTGCCGCGCAACTCGGGCGCGAGAAATTCGCCGCGTGCGCGGCGTGCCACGGCCCAAAAGGTGAAGGCAACCAGGCGCTGGGTGCGCCGAATCTGACGGACAAGGTGTGGTTGCACGGCTGGGGCGAACAGGCCGTCGTGGCGATGATCACCAACGGCAAGAGCAACGTCATGCCGGCGCACGCGGAGCGCCTGAGCGCCGCGCAGATCCAGGTGCTCGCCGCCTACGTATGGCAACTCTCGAGGTCGGCGACGAAGGCAGCGCAGTGACGGTGGGGACTCCGGTCGCGCCGGCCGCCGGCGCGGCCGCGGAAACCACGATCTGGCTCTACGAGAAGAGCACCAAACTCTATCCACGCGCGGTCGCCGGCCGATTCGCATTCTGGCGCTGGGCCCTCGTGCTGGCGACACAGGCCGTGTTCTATGGCCTGCCGTGGCTGCAGTGGAACGGTCGCCAGCTGATCTTGTTCGACCTTGCGGCTCGACGCTTCTACATCGGCCCGCTGGTGCTGTACCCGCAGGACTTCATCTATCTGACCGGCCTGCTCTTGGTCTGCGCGTACGCCCTGTTCCTGTTCACCGCGGTGGCCGGACGTCTGTGGTGCGGCTATGCCTGCCCGCAGACTGTCTACACCGAGATCTTCATGGCCATCGAACGCTGGTTCGAGGGCGATCGCGTGCGCCGGAAGAAACTCGACACAGCCGCGTGGTCGTTCGAGAAACTGTGGCGCAAGGGCGGCAAGCACGCCACCTGGGTCGTGCTCGCACTGTGGACGGGTTTCACTTTCGTCGGCTACTTCACGCCGATCAAGCAGTTGTGGGCCGAGTCGTTCACGCTCGACTTCGGGCCCTGGGAGTGGTTCTGGGTGTGCTTCTACGGTTTTGCCACCTGGGGCAACGCTGGTTTCATGCGCGAGCAGGTCTGCAAATACATGTGCCCCTACGCGCGCTTCCAGAGCGCGATGTTCGACCGCGACACGCTCGTGATCGGCTATGACCCGGCGCGCGGCGAACCGCGCGGTTCGCGTTCGCGCAACGTCGACGCCAAGGCGCGCGGCCTGGGCGATTGCATCGACTGCACGCTGTGCGTGCAGGTCTGCCCGACCGGCATCGACATCCGCAAGGGACTGCAATACGAATGCATCGGCTGCGCCGCCTGCATCGACGCCTGTGACACCGTGATGGACAAGATGGGCTCGCCGCGCGGCCTGATTCGCTACGCGACGCAGAACGCCATCGACAGCCGCTGGAGCAAGGCGCAGATGTGGCGCCGGGCTGGCAGGCCGCGCGTCCTGATCTACAGCGCCATTCTGCTCGGCATCGTCATCACCCTATTGACCAGCTTGCTGCTTCGGACGCCGTTCAAGGTCGACGTGATTCGCGACCGTGGCGCCCTCGCGCGCATTGTGGGTGAGGGTTTTGTCGAGAACAGCTATCGGCTGCAAGTCATGAATGCGACCGAATCGCCGCAGCAGTATGTGGTGCGCGTCCAGGGGTTGACCGGCGCCGCCCTGGTTTCGAACGAGAAAATCGACGTCGGCGCCGCGTCATCGCGCTGGATGCCGCTCGCGCTGCGCGTCGACCCCCAGGCAGCGCTGGCGGCGGGGCCCGGTGTGCATCCTGTGCGATTCACGATCACCGCGGTCGGCAGCGGGACCGCCCTGGTCGAAAAATCAACCTTTGTGGTGCCGCGCTGAGCGCCACGCTGACCCATTCACCAAGGAGATCCCGATGCGCCCCTCCGAGCTTTCTCTGCACGCAAATCCTGGCCCACGTCTACCCTGGTGGCGTATCGGCATGGTCTGGTTTGCGTTCGCCGGCCCGGCGATCGTCGTCGTCGCAGGGCTCGTCACGGCGGCAATTGCCGTGCGCGGCGCCGACCCGGTATTGCGCGTCGACGCATCGGGCGCGGCGCCGCAAGCGCCAGCCATCCAGGCGCGCAACCACGCCGCCACGGGTGGGCACAAACCCTAGGCCACCGACATGACTCGCTTCGTTGTGCGCGCCGCAACCGTGCTCTGGCCCGCGTTCGTGATCGCAGGGGTTGCCGAGATGCTGTTGTTTGCACTCGTCGATCCGCAGGACCTGCACTGGATCGGCGGCGCATCGATCGCGCTCAGCCGGCAGGCGATCTATACCCTCACGTTCCTGATCTTGTGGGGCCTGATCGGCGCGGCTTCTTCGATGACCTTGTGGCTGGCATCAGGGATCAACCACCGATCGCCGACAAGCTGACGGCGACGACCAGCGTGATCGCCAACGCGCCGCCGTAGCACGCGAACCTGGCCAGCGCGCCCTTGTGAATACCGAGATCGTGCAAGCTGTGCAAGATGCGGTGCGCCGCGTGCCAGGCGAAGAGCGCGATAACGAGCAGGAGCAATCCCTTGCCGGCGCCATGCTGCGCGAAAGCCAGCATGCGCGCATAGCTCAGCAGATCGTGGGGCAGCAGCCAGCCGAGCGGCACGGCGATGCCGGTGATGAACACGAGCATCGGTCCGAACAGCGCCGCGAGCATGCCGCCGGCGCCGAACAGCAGCCAGAAAATCGGCGCGTGGGAGCGCTTCATGGCTGGCAAGCCCACGCCCACATGAACAGCGCCGCTGCCGCAACGAGCGCCGCCGCCCAGCCGGTGCGCGTGATCGTCGCTGCGCGCAGCCGCTTGCCGCCGATGAGGATCATCGGCAGCGTCTTGGGCATGATGTCGAACCAGCTCTTCGCATGCACGATCATTCCGATCAGAAGCAGCGCGTGCAGCAGCAACGCCGCTGGGGTTCGAAGCGCCGCCAGCCACGCGTTCCAGGCGGCTTCGCCCTGGCTCAAGCGCACCACGCCGAACGTCAGCACGATTGCATACGCCGCCACCGCGACCGCCGTCGCCTCGCGCACCATGTAGCGCACGAAGAACGGGTCGCGGCGCCACCAGCCGCGCATCGGCCGCAGGTAGCCGGGCCGCGGCGTCATGCCTTGCCTCCAAGCGGCGCCAGGAAACGCAGGAAGTAATCCTTCGCGCTGTTCATCTTGTTCTGGTTCACTGCGTTCGCCGGGTCCACCTGCTTCGGGCAGACCTCGGAGCAGTAGCCCACAGCCGTGCAACTCCACACGCCTTCTTCGGCGTTGAGGACGGCCATGCGTTGCGCGCCCCCGGCGTCACGCGAATCCGCGTTGTAGCGGTGCAGCAGCGCGAGCACGCCGGGTCCGGTGAATTGCGGGTCCAGGCCGAATTGCGGGCAGGCGGAATAACACAGCATGCAGTTGATGCACGAGCTGAACTGCTCGAATTGTTCGAGCTGCTGCGGCGTCTGCAAATGTTCGCCTTCGGCCAGCTCGCGAGCCTGCTTGGGAATCAGGTAGGGTTTGATTCCTTCGAGCTTCTTGACGAAGCCTTCAACGTTGACGACGAGGTCGCGTTCGATTGGAAAGTGCGCAAGCGCCTCGATGCGCACCGGCCCCGCGGGCAAGTCGCGAACGAAAGTTTGGCACGCCAGCGCGGGCTTGCCGTTGATCATCATGCCGCAGCTGCCGCAGATCGCCATGCGGCACGACCAGCGCAGGCTGAGCGTGCCGTCGATGTCATCCTTGATGTGCAGCAACGCCTGCAACACCGACGTGTCGTGGCTCCAAGGCACCGTGTAGCTCTGCCAGACCGGCGCGTCGTCATGCTCGGGCCGGTAGCGCAGCACCTCGATTCGCCGTGTTGTTTCGGTCTCAGGCATGGGATGCGTCCGTTGTCGCGCGCCGCGCCGGCGCGGGTTCGCCAGCGGCGCCGTAGGCTCGGGTGCCGGGTGGCGAACGAGTGATTCGCACCGGCGCGAAGCTGATGTGAGGTGCCGCATCCGGGACATACGTGGCGAGGCTGTGCTGCAGGAAATTCACGTCGTCGCGCGCTTCGAATCCATCGAGCCGCTGATGCGAGCCGCGCGACTCGCGGCGCTGCAACGCGCAGTGCGCGATCGCCTGCGCCACGTCGAGCTGGTAGCCGAGCTCGATGGCGAGCAACCACTCGGTATTCCAGGCCTTGGAACGGTCGTCCAGCTGAACGGCGGCGTAGCGTTGCTTCAGTTCGGCGAGTTTGTCGCAGGTGGCCTGCATGGCCTGGGCGGTGCGGTAGATGCCGCAACCGTCTTCCATCGACTGCGCCATCTCGCGGCGCAGCGTGGCGATGCGTTCGCCACCGCTGCTGCGCTCGGTGATGGCCCGCACGCGCCGACACGATTGCTCGGCGCACGTGATGGCAAGCGCCAGTTTGCCAAGCGAAAACTGCTCCGCGTAGGCCGCAGCTTCGTCACCGGCGACCTTGCCGAACACGAGCAATTCGGTGAGCGAGTTGGACCCGAGCCGGTTCGCGCCGTGGATCCCGACACTCGAACATTCACCCACCGAAAACAGACCCGGCAGCGGCGACGCCGTCTTGCCATCGGCGACGATGCCTCCCATCGTGTAGTGCACCGCGGGCAGCACCGGGATCAGCGCCTGCGCCGGGTCCACGCCCAGGTACTGCAACGCGAGATCGTAGATCTGGGGCAAGCGCTCGCGCAGCCTCGCTTCGCCGATGTGACGCAGGTCGAGGTGCACGACCGCGCCGTGCGGTCCCGGCACCGTGCGGCCCGCTTGTTTTTCGTGCCAGTAGGCCTGGCTCAGGCGATCTCGCGGGCCGAGTTCCATCGCCTTGTTGCGCGGCTGCGGCTCGGCTGGCCCCAGGCCATAGTCCTGCAAATAGCGGTAGCCGTCCTTGTTCAACAGGAACCCGCCCTCGCCGCGGCATGCTTCGGTGAACAGCAGCCCGGTTCCCGGCATGCACGTCGGGTGGTACTGAACGAACTCCATGTCGCGCAGCGGCACGCCGTGCCGATACGCGAGCGCCATGCCGTCGCCGGTGACGATGCCGCCGTTCGTGTTCTCGCGGAATACGCGGCCCGCACCGCCGGTGGCGATGATCACCGCCTTCGCCTGGATCAGGTGGAATTTGCCGCTCGCGACGGCGATCGTCACGACGCCCCGCACGCGACCCTCGTCGACGACCAGGTCGACGCAGAAATGCTCGTCGAAGCGGCGAATCGACGGGTACTTCATCGACGTCTGGAACAACGTGTGCAGCATGTGAAAGCCGGTCTTGTCGGCGGCGAACCAGGTGCGCTCTATCGCCATGCCGCCGAAGGCGCGCACGTTCGCGTGGCCATCTTCGGTGCGGCTCCACGGGCAACCCCAATGCTCCATCTGCACCAGTTCTTCGCGCGCGTGGGCAACGAAGTAGTCGACGACATCCTGCTCGCACAGCCAATCGCCGCCCGCCACGGTGTCGTGAAAGTGCGCCTCCAGACTGTCGTGCGGCTGCGTCACCGCCGCGGCGCCGCCTTCGGCTGCGACAGTGTGGCTGCGCATCGGGTAGACCTTCGAGATGAGCGCGACGCGCAACGTCGGGTGGCCCTGCGCGATTGCGATCGCGGCGCGCAAGCCGGCGCCGCCGGCACCGACGATCGCCACGTCCACCTGGGTGAATTCGAGCATGGTGGTCGCTTACCGACGCAGCGCGAGCATCTGGTACAGGCGCATCGGGTGCCGGCTCGAGCGCCGAGGGCAGTGGACGGTTGCGATCGTGCTGCCTGGCCCATTCATGGTGAGTGTCCTCGGGTCTCGAGTGATTTGCGAGTCATGACCGATCGCGCAGAGTGCTTGCCGTTGAAGACGATGCTGTACTGCCCAGGACCGAGCAACCTTGATGTCCGTCAAACCGTTGCCACCCGTCGATGCGCGCCGAACGATCCTTGCTGGGAATCAATCGAGCGCTGCCCGCCTCTCGCGTGCGTCGCCTGCCAGAAGCGTCGACCCATCCGGCTGCTTGACGCGGCGCAACCGGGGCGGCCAGGCTTGCGTCCATCATGCGACGGATCGCCCGAATCGAACGAGAACTTGCCATGGACCGAGCCCCCGACGCCATCACCAGCGTGCAACGTGGCACCGCACTGCCCGCCCCTTCACTTGAACGCGCAGCCAGCGCTTGGCTCGGCCGCATCGCTGCCGATGCGCCTGAACTCGATGCGCGCTGGGCAAGCCTGGACACGACGACACGCGCGACGCTGGCGCAGCTGACGGGCGGCGTTTCGCCGGTATCGATCGCCGCGGCCTGCGCCGATTGGGCGATGCACCTTGCCCTCGCGCCGGGCAAGCAGGTTCAGCTCACGGAGAAAGCGCTCAGAAAGGCGTTGCGCTGGGGCCTGTTCGCCTACGCTGCCATGCGCCCCGACGGGTGCGAGGCCTGCATCGAACCGTTGCCGCAGGACAAGCGCTTCGTCGACGCCGCGTGGCAGGCCTGGCCCTACAACGTCTGGTCCCAGGGCTTCCTGCTCACCCAGCAATGGTGGCACGTGGCCACGACAGGCGTGCCCGGAATGAGCAGGCACCACGAACAGATGGTCAACTTCGGTGCGCGGCAGATTCTGGACCGTCTTGCGCCTGCCAATTTCATCGCGACGAATCCCGTCGTACTTGCCGAGGTGGCGCGCCGCGGTGCAGGCAACTTGTGGCAAGGCGCGCTCAACGCGCTCGACGATTGGCAGCGCGCCGCGAGCGGCAGCAAACCTGCCGGTACCGAGGCCTTCGAAGTCGGCAGGAATGTCGCGGTCACGCCCGGCAAGGTGGTGTTGAAGAACCGGTTGATCGAGCTGATTCAGTACGCGCCGACAACCCAGCGCGTGCACGCGGAGCCCGTTCTGATCGTCCCGGCGTGGATCATGAAGTACTACATCCTCGATCTGTCGCCGCACAACTCGCTGATTCGCTGGCTCGTCGCGCAAGGGCACACGGTGTTCGCGATCTCCTGGAAGAACCCCGACCCGACGAGCGACCCGGAAGACCGGAATCTGGGCATGAACGACTACCGCGAACTCGGCGTGATGGCTGCGCTCGACGCCATCGGCAAGATCTGCCCCCAGGCGCCGGTCGATCTGGTGGGCTACTGCCTGGGCGGAACGCTCGCCGCGACTGCCGCGGCGCAGATGGCGCGCGACCACGATGATCGCCTGGCCAGCCTGACCCTGCTGGCGGCGCAGACTGATTTTGAAGACCCGGGCGAAATCTCGCTGTTCATCGACGCCAGCCAAGTCACCTTCCTCGAAGACGCGATGCAGGGCAAAGGCGTTCTCGACGCGAAGAAGATGGCCGGCGCGTTCCAGATGCTGCGCTCCAACGATTTGATCTGGTCGTACCGCCTGAACAACTACCTGCTGGGCAATCGCCAACCGGGGAACGACCTGATGGCATGGAACGCCGACGCCACGCGCCTGCCGTATCGCATGCACTCCGAGTACCTGCGCCAGTTCTTTCTCGAGAACCAGCTCGCCCACGGGCGCTACCGGGTGCAGGGCAAGCCCGTCGCCCTGACCGACATTCGAGTCCCCATCTTCGGCGTGGGCACGCTCACCGACCATGTGGCACCCTGGCGCTCCGTGTACAAGATCCACATCCTCACCGATACCGACGTCACCTTCGTTTTGGCCAGCGGTGGCCACAACTCGGGAATCGTCTCCGAGCCCGGCCACCCGAAGCGCAGCCATCAACTGCTCGAGCGTCGCAGCGGCCAAACCCACCTCGACCCGGACGCCTGGCTGCAAGCTGCGCCGCGCGTCAGCGGCTCATGGTGGCCGGCCTGGCAACGCTGGCTGGCCAAGGGATCCCGCGCCCGCGTCGCGCCGCCCACCATGGGTCTTGCGCATGCCGGCACCGATGCCGCCATGCGCGTCGACGCACCCGGGAGCTATGTGCGCATGCCTTAGTTGGGAGCCTGAATCGCAGAAAGGCTGCCACCGGCGTCCAGCACGCACCACGGCAGCTACGGCAGGCGGCAGAAGCCCTGTGCCGGAATGTCGAGTGCTGCGTTGAACTTGCTCGACAGGTTCTGGAATCCGATCAGCGCGGTCAGTTCGATCAGCGCCGGCTCGTCGAAGTGCTCAGCGAGCTGCGCGCTCAGCGCCTCGCTGACGCTCTGTCCGGTGAGCGTCATCGATTCCGCGTATTCAAGCGCGACGCGTTCGCGCGCGTCGAACAGCGCGCTTTCGCGCCACACGCCGACGTCGAGCGCCTTGCGCATCGAGCCGCTGCGCTCGGCTGCGTGTGCGGCGTTCAGGTCGATGCAGAACGCGCAATGATTGAGCTGCGAGACGCGCGTCTGCACGAGTGCGCGCAGCACCGGGCTCAGGCGCGAACCGCGCCGCTCCAGCGCCGCATAGAAGGCGAGCAGCGCCAGGTAAAGCGCCGGCACGCGCGCCCACTGCAATGCCGGGACGAGGTGAACGCCGAAGCGCCGGCGCTGCAGCCAGAACAACGGCCGCAGATACCAGCGCAACTGGTCCGCCTTTGGCACCGAGACGTTCACGGCGAACTCTCTGCATGGCCTTTGCGCATGCCGAGCAGCATAGGCGCCGCCGCACGCCGGGGCTTGATGTCGCTCAAGCGGCGACGCCGCAGGAATCGACCCAACGCGCTACCGACTCCCAGGCACCGTCTCAGCGACGGCGCGCCGTGCGAACTTCCACCGGCGCCGCGGGCGCACCCGCAGCCGACCCGGCCAACACGACGTTGCAGCCCGGCGTTCGATAACACATCGTCGCCCGGGCGAGTTGGGCAACGAACTCCATGTCGGTCGCCGGGCTCCACAAATCGACGTTGTAGACGCGGCGCGGGTCGAGCGGAAAGACCGTGCCGTTGACGACGGCTGCGGGCGGTGGCACCGGCTCGGCAACGTCGACCGGGTCGTCGTCGGCAACGCAAATCAGGCGCCTCGCGTCCGCCGCCAGAGTACAAATCCAGACCGGCGGCACGGCGCCTGCGCCGCCGGCGAGCCAAGGCAGAACCAGCAGCATGGAAATCGAAATCGGGCGCACAGCGTCTCCTGACGCTTGCGTATCGACTCCGGTGATGCGAACTTGAGCGCGCAACGAGCGCGCGGCGTGAACGTCGCCGCGGACGGTGGCCTTGGGGCGCGGGGGGCGGCCGGCTTCGGCCGGCCTTGGGGCGCTCAGTCGCGCGGCCGCAGTGTGAGCAAGGCAGCCCGCGCACGCTCGTATTCGTGCAGCAGCGCGTCGGCCCGGCGTGGCGCATCGTCGACCGACCCTGCGCGCGCCATGCGCTCGATTTCGACGCACAGACCTGACATGCGCCGCGCACCGATGTTGTCGGTGGCCGA
>JBEBHW010000649.1:0-2778 GCA_040081145.1 Burkholderiaceae bacterium | reverse complement strand
GAGGGAGGTTTCGGCGACGTTGGTCGCGAGCACGATGCGCGGTGTGCCGTGCGGCTCGAAGACGCGGCGTTGTTCGGCCTGGCTCAGGCGCGCGAACAGCGGAATCACGTCCACGCCCGGCGGGTGGTGGTTGCGCATGTGCTCGGCGGCCTCGCGAATTTCGCGCTCGCCGGGCAGGAAGACGAGCACGTCGCCCGGCCCGTCGCGCCAGAGTTCATCCACCGCGTCGGCAATCGCGTCGTTCAAGCCGAAGTCGCGGCTCTCCTCGAACGGCCGCCAGCGCTGCTCGACCGGGAACATCCGGCCCGACACCTGGATCACCGGGGCGGGCGCGTCGGCGCCGGCAAAGTGGCGGGCGAAACGATCGGCGTCGATCGTCGCCGACGTGACGATGACTTTCAGGTCGGGCCGTTGCGGCAGGATGCGCCGCAAGTAGCCGAGCAGGAAGTCGATGTTCAAGCTGCGCTCGTGCGCCTCGTCGATGATCAGCGTGTCGTAGCGCCGCAGCAGCGGGTCGCCTTGGGTCTCGGCGAGCAGGATGCCGTCCGTCATCAACTTGATCGACGCGCCGGCCTGAATCCGATCCTGGAAGCGCACCTTGTAGCCCACGACCTCGCCGAACGGCGAATTGAGTTCTTGGGCGATACGCTCCGCGACGCTCGAAGCGGCGATGCGCCGCGGTTGTGTGTGCCCGATCAAGCCGGCGCCGCCCGCGCCAATGCCGCGCCCAAGCGTCAGCGCGATCTTGGGCAACTGGGTTGTCTTGCCCGAACCGGTTTCGCCGCAGACGATGATCACCTGGTGCTGCTCGATGGCGCGTGCGATTTCTTCGCGGCGGCCGCTGACGGGTAGCGACTCCGGAAAGCTGATGCGCGGCAGGGGACGCAGCGCGCTGGTCGCGGCCGGCTGTGCCCGCGGTGCTGTCTTGAGGGGTGTCACGAGGCGCGAATTATCGGGGAGGCGAGTTGCGCCCCGTGCCGGGGCGCGGCTGACGCCAGCCACTGCGGCGAAAGTCCGTTTTGCTGGGGCAGAATCGACGCCTTTGCCGGCAGTCCCGAATGAGCCTCGTCTTCCCCCTCACTTTTGTCCCATGGTTTCGCGCCGTGGCACCACACATTCACGCGTACCGCGGCAAGACGTTTGTCGTCGCCGTTGCGGGCGAGCTGATCGCTGCAGGCAAACTGAGTCCGTTCGCCCAAGACCTCGCGATTCTCTGGGCGATGGGCATCAAGCTCGTGCTGGTGCACGGGTTTCGCCCGCAGGTCAACGAGCAGTTGAAGTCCAAGGGCCACGAGTCGCGCTTTCACGGTGGCCGGCGCATCACCGACGCGGTGGCGCTGGATTGCGCGCAGGAGGCCGCCGGACAACTGCGCTTCGAGATCGAAGCCGCGTTTTCGCAAGGTCTGCCGAACACGCCGATGGCCAACGCGACGGTGCGCGTCGTCTCGGGGAATTTCCTCACGGCGCAGCCGGTGGGCATCGTCGACGGCGTGAACTTCATGCACAGCGGCGTGGTGCGCCGCGTTGACGGCGCGTCGATTCGCCGCGCCATCGACATCGGCGCGATGGTGCTGCTCTCGCCCTTCGGCTTTTCGCCAACCGGCGAGGCCTTCAACCTGTCGATGGAAGACGTGGCAACGAGCACGGCAATCGCACTGCGCGCCGACAAGCTGCTCTTCGTCACCGAAGTCGACGGCATCCGCGAAGTTCAAGACGACCCGAGCAGCGGCATTGACACGGAACTCGCACTGGCCGATGCCGAGCGGCTGCTCGCCAGCCTGCCCCCGCCTTTGATGCCCAGCGACACCGCGTTCTACCTTCAGCATTGCGTCAAGGCGTGCCGAGGAGGTGTCGAGCGATCGCACATCCTGCCGTTTGCCGTGGACGGCTCGATCCTGATGGAAGTGTTCACGCACGACGGCATCGGCACGATGGTCGTCGACGAGAAGCTCGAAAGTCTGCGTGAAGCAAGCGCTGACGACATCGGCGGAATCCTCCAGCTGATCGAACCCTTCGAGCGCGACGGCACGCTGGTCAAGCGCGACCGCACGGAAATCGAGCGCGACATCGGCCACTACACCGTCATCGAACACGACGGCGTGATCTTCGGCTGCGCCGCGCTGTACCCCTACGCGGAGGCGAAGACTGCGGAAATGGCGGCGCTCACCGTGTCGCCCAGCGTTCAGGGTCAAGGCGACGGCGAGCGCATTCTCAAGCGCATCGAACAGCGCGCCAAGGCGGCGGGATTCGAGTCTTTGTTCGTGCTCAGCACGCGAACGATGCACTGGTTCATCAAACGCGGCTTCGAGCAGGTCGACCCCGACTGGCTGCCCGAGGCGCGCAAACGCAAGTACAACTGGGATCGGCGCTCGCAAGTGCTGGTCAAGAAACTGGGCTAGAAGCCTCGGCACAGGCACGCTACAGTGCCCGAGATCCGCTCAACCACTGACTCCAGGAGATCGGCCATGGCCCGCGTCGTTCAATGTGCACATCTGAAGAAGGAAGGCGAGGGCCTGGACTACGCACCGTATCCGGGCGAACTCGGCAAACGCATCTACGGCCAGATCAGCAAGGAGGCGTGGCAGCTTTGGCTGAAGCACCAGACGATGCTGGTCAACGAGAACCGGCTGAATCTGGCCGACCAACGTTCGCGCCAGTACCTGGCTCGGCAAATGGAGTTGTTCCTGTTCGACGAAGGTGGGGACAAGCCCGCCGGCTACGTCCCGCCGCCCGCTTGATCACGCGACGGTAGTTATTGCGAACGATTCGCATTTGCAT
>JBEBHW010000648.1:0-2780 GCA_040081145.1 Burkholderiaceae bacterium | reverse complement strand
TCCGGCAGCGGCAGCCACACCCACTTCGCCGCGGTGTCGCTGTTCGAAGCGGCGGGCGCGAAGGCGCTCGACGTGCCCTTCGGCGCGGCGCAGGTTCTGCCGGCGCTGCTTGGCGGGCACATCGACGCCGTCGTGCAGCTGCCCGCCGCGGTGGCGCCGAATGTCGCGAGCGGCGCTTTACGCGTGCTCGGCGTGCTCGGCGCGGCGCGCGATCCGCTGTTCCCCGACGCGCCCACCGCCCTGGAGGTCGGCGTGAAGATGGCGTCGATGGACTTGTGGCGCGGTGTGGCGGTGCCCAAGGGCACTGCGCCCGAGGTGATCGCGCGCCTCGCCGCCGCGGTGCAGGCCGCGGTCGGCCGCCCTGAGTTCACCAGCGCCGGGCGCAAGTTCGGGTTTGTTCCGGCCTATCTGCCGGCAGCGGAGTTCGGCCTGCTCATCGTGCGCGAAGACCAGTTTCTGGCACGGCAGATGCAGGCCTTGGGGTTGGCCAAACCGCGCTGACGCTGACGCCCGCGGTCCAACCGAATCAAAGCGCCCAACTCGCCTGCAGCGAAGGCCGCTTGCAGAAGTCGGCCGCCCACGCCGCCACCTTGGGATAGCGGGCGCGCCAGCCCAAGTCGTTGAAGCGAAGGTCCAGATAGCCCAGCGCGCAGCCCAGGGTCAGCGTGCCGATGTCGACACGCCCCCGCAATGCATCGGGCGCGGCTTCGAGCGCCGCCATCGACGTGGCCACCTTGTCGAGCTGGCCGGCGCGCCAGTCGGCCCAGCGCAATGCCTCGGGCCGCAGCGCGTCTTCGTAGCGCGCGAGCAGCGCGGCGTCGAGCATGCCGTCGCCCAGCGCCTGCAGCGTCAGCGCCTGCCAGCGCGCCGCGCCTTGGCGTGGGAACAGCGTGCCGGCGCCGAGATCGTCGAGGTATTCGCAGATCACACGGCTGTCATAGAGCACGTTGCCGTCGTCGCAGATCAGCGTGGGCACCTTGCCCAATGGGTTGTTCGCGATGATCGACGGATCGCGGTTCACCGGGTGCGCGTTGCCTGCGAGCAGCTCGATGCGCCCGACCAGGCCGAGCTCGTGCGCGACGACCATGCACTTGCGCACATAGGGAGACGTGGGTGAGAAGAAGAGTTTCATGCGGCGCCCGGGGTGAGAGGTGGTGAGGTGGGGTGATGAGCGGCATCGTACAGTCACGCGCGACCCTGGAGGCAAGCCATGACCGACACGCTGCAAGACGAACTCCTGATCCGCCGCATGGTCGAGCGCTGGGCCGTGTGGCGCGACGCCGGCGACTGGGAGCGCTTCGCGACCGTCTGGCACCCCGACGGCGTGATGATGGCGACCTGGTTCCAGGGCCCGTTTGTGCAGTTCATCCGCGTCACGCGCGAAGGCTGGGACAAGGGCGTGAGCATCCTGCACTTCCTCGGCGGCTCGGCGATCGAGGTCGCTGGGGAACGCGCCATCGCGCATACCAAAATGACGATCTCGCAGCGCGGCATGGTCGAGGGCCAGGACGGCCCGGTGCTGTGCGACGTGGTCTGCACCGGCCGCTTCTACGACTTTGTGGTGCGCTTCGAGGGTCAGTGGAAGCTGCTGCACCGTCAGCCGATTTACGAAAAGGATCGCATCGACCCGGTGACCCCGGGCGCGCCGCTGCGCCTCGATCACGCCGCACTCGCCGCATTCCCCGAAGGCTACCGGCACCTCGCCTACATCCAGACGCGCATCGGCTACCCGGTGAAGCTCGACATGCCGACGCTCAAGGGGCCGGCAGTCCAGGAGCTCTACCGCCGCGGCGAACGCTGGCTCGGGGGTGCGGCGCTGGAGCGTTGATACTCGCGAATCACCCACCAACTCGACACCCGTCCCATGCGAATCGACCCCGCCAGCCTGAACCAGCTTTTCCTCGAAGCGCGCACCGCCAATGGCTTTCTCGACAAGCCCGTGCCGTTGCCCCTGCTGCGCGAGGTCTACGACATTGCGCGAATGGGCGCGACGTCGATGAACACGCAACCCACGCGCTACGTGTTCCTCATGTCCGTGGCCTCGCGCGCCCGCCTGCTGCCGGCGATGTCGGAAGGCAACGTCGCCAAGACGCGCACCGCCCCGGCCACCGTGATCGTCGCCACCGACACGAAGTTTTATGACCACATGCCGCAGGTCTGGCACAAGGAGGGCGCCAAGGAAATGTTCGCCGGCAACGCCGCGCTCGCGCAGGGCACGGCCACGCGCAACGGCACGCTCGGCGCCGCGTACTTCATGATCGCCGCGCGCGCACTCGGCCTGGACTGCGGGCCGATGAGCGGCGTGGACCTGGCCAAGGTCAACGCCGAGTTCTTCGGCGACGGCCGCTTCCAGACCAATTTCATCCTCAACCTGGGGTATGGCGACCCGAGCCTGCTATTCGCGCGCAACCCGCGGCTGAGTTTCGAGCAGGCTTGCAGCGTGCTTTGACGTCGCGCGTCTGCGGGTTTGTGCAGATGAAATCGGCAGCGCGCCGGCCCTAGACTTGTTCGGCCCGACGAGCCAGGCTCGGTGGGCCCCCGGAGCATCGGAGAACTTTCATGGCACAACACGAAGCCGACGACTTGGCGCAAGCCGTCGTCGCCCGCTTGGACGACTGCCCGAACCCCCGCTTCAAGCAGGTGATGACGGCGCTCATCCAGCACGCGCACGCGTTCGCGCGCAAAGTCGACCTGACGCCCGACGAATGGATGACCGCCATCCAGTTCCTCACCGCAACGGGCCAGAAGTGCGACGCCAAGCGCCAGGAGTTCATCTTGCT
>JBEBHW010000647.1:0-2786 GCA_040081145.1 Burkholderiaceae bacterium | reverse complement strand
CGTAAATCCCGTGTTGACGCGGCTTCGCTTTGCGCTTCTGGACGGTGCCCCGCGAGCGTGGGCCGGAGCACGGGGGCGCCGCCGCCGCCCTGGCGTCGCCACCTTGGCAGGAACCTCGCTGCGAACGGCAGCAATGGGCCGAAACCCGACTCACGCGCCCGATCCCAAGAAACTCGATTCATCCCTAGGCCCCGGTCAGTCAAGCCACGCCCAGGAACCCGTGGAACAGACGTTCCGGGTCGTAGCGATGGCGCACGTCGGCCAGGCGGTTCCAGGCCTTGACGGAGAAGCAGTCGGCGGCCCGTTGCGGCGCGGCTTCGATGTCGATTTCGTTGATGTAGTGGCCGCTCGCAAAGGGCTGCAGCGCGAGTGACGCTTCGCGCAGCCAGGCGATGTTGGCGGCGTTGCCCTCGGGCCCCAGCCACGCCGAATAAAGGCCAACGAAGGCACGGTCGATTCGCGAACACGCGGCATCGGCCGGCAAGGCGCGTGCCGACTTGAAGGCGATCACGGCGTAGGTCAGGGGCGACGCGGCGCGCTGCATGTGTTCGGCGACGGCTGCTGCGGCGTCAGCGGGCCTGGAGGTCCAAGCGCTGTCCACGGCACGGGAATCGGCGCCACTGCGCGCCATCGGGTTGTGGGCGTCGGCGAGCAATGCTTCCAGGCTTGACGGCGCCGCTTCCACTTTGGACAGCGCAGCCTTGCCCAACTCGCTCGCGGCGAACGGCGCGAGGCTGGCGCGCGCTGCGTCGACGCTGGCCGCAAACGCGTTCACCATCACGGTCACGCCCGCTTGCCCGCCGGCACCGGCAGCCAGCACCATCTGCGCCTCCAGCGAAACCGGCGCATCGCCGAGCGCTTCTTGCACCCAGGTGGCCGCTTCCGCGGCATTTGCCAGCGGCAGCGTGTAGCTACTGCTCAGCACCGAGCGCGGCCGCGGCAGCAACGCCAATTGCAGCTTGGTGACGATTCCCGGAAAGCCCTGGCCGGCACCGCGCAGCGCCCAGTACAGGTCAGCGTTGCGAGCGGCGTTCACGGTGATCAGCTCGCCGCGCGCCGTCACGACGTCGGCGCCGCGGATGCTGAAGCACGCCATCGCGCCCCAGGCATCGTGGTTCAGCCCCAGACCGCCGCCGATCAAATAGCCCCCCAAGCCCACATGCGCGTGGTGCGCAACCGGGAACGCCAAACCCTGCGCTGCGGCGCGCTCGATGAGTTGCGCGCCACGCAACGCCGGCTGAACCACGGCGCTGCGGTCGTCGCGATTGACGGCCGATGCGCGCGCGAGCAGCGAGACGTCGATGAGCAGGCCCGCGTCGCGCATGAACGACGCCCAGACGCTGTGGCCGCCGGTGCGCACCGCGACCTTCAAACCGTTGCGGCGCGCAAAGCGCACCGCTTCGATGACGTCGGTTTCGTTCGCGGCCTGCACGATCAGCGGCGGGCGGCGCGAAGGTTTGCGCTGTTGCCACACCATGCGCTCGACCCAGTCGGGCCAGATGGGTTCGCCCTGGCCCACGACCCTGCCGCGCACTGCTTTGCGCAACGCTGCGACGCGCGAGGGGCTGGCCGCGGCGAACAGGTCGGGCGTTGCCGCGGCAAGTCCGGCAACGCCGGTGCGCCGCAGGAAGGCGCGCCGGTCGCCGATGAGCGGAACGCCGAGCTGGAGGTCAGCGCCGGGAGGTGCGAGCATGGTTCGAAGAGGGTGCGTCGTCGATTCAAGGAGTTCGCGCACGATAGCGCCTGGACGCATCTCGCGATGGTGGGGCGAACGCGGGCGATTATGGGATCGGCAATCGGCGCGTTCAAACCGATGTGGGACCGGCGACCCAAGCACCGATCGAACGCGTCGAGAACTGAGGATTACCCTGAGAACAATCGGCGGTAAAGTGGCAGCAGTTTGGATCGAATTCGGCGCAGCAAACTCACCGTGCTGCGGCTCGGCCGCCACGTAGACGGGCTCGCACGCAGGCTTGGTCTTCGGCTCTGGAACAGATTTGCAATCAAGGTCGGCCGACGATGAAGAAGCAAGCAGTCTCGCAACAAGCGATCGTCTTCGCGATCTTCATCCTGATGTTGCTCGGGTTCTCGGTTTTCCTGCCGGGATTCCTGAACGGCCCGAACCTTCTGGGGCTGCTGCAGAACGTCGCGATCCTGGGCATCCTCGGCCTGGGCATGGCGGTGATCGTGATCGGCCGGGGCATCGACATCTCCATGGTCGCGGTGCTCGCCGTGCCGTCGGGGCTGATTTTGCAGATGGTGCAAGACGGCCACTCCGTGCCTGCAGCGTTTCTCGCGGCGCTCGCCCTCGCGCTGGTGTTCGGCCTGCTCAACGGCTGGTTGATCGCCTACGCCGAAGTGCCGTCGCTGTTCACGACGCTCGCTTCGGGCCTGTTCCTCGCCGGGTTGGGTCAGGTCGCGTTCTTTCGCCTGGACATCGTGCAATGGAGCGCGTCGCTCGATGCGCTGTCGTGGGTGGGGCGCGGCACGTTGCTCGGTGTGCCGATGCCGGTGATCATGTTCGGCGCCGTCGCGGTTTTGCTGTCGCTGTTCTTGCGGCGCACACGGCTGGGCATGTACATCTACGCGATCGGCGACAACCCGTTCGGCGCGCGCACCACGGGCATCCCGACGCGCCCGGTCATCGTGCTGCAGTACGTTCTCGCCGCGCTGATCGGCGCGTTTGCCGGGATGGTGATGGCGGCGTCGGTGAACAGCATGCCCACGCGCATCTACAACTCGACGCTGATCTACGACGTGATCCTTGTCGTCGTGCTCGGCGGCAT
>JBEBHW010000040.1:0-12115 GCA_040081145.1 Burkholderiaceae bacterium | reverse complement strand
CGAGAAACACCGTCCGGTCCTTGAGGCGAATTGCCTCGCGCAATGCGGGCTCCACGTCCTGCGGCTTTTCTACGAGGATGCCGACGTGGCCATACGCTTCGGCGAGCTTCACGAAATCGGGCAGCGCGTCCATGTAGCTGTGCGAGTAGCGTCCGCCGTAGTCGATCTGCTGCCACTGTCGCACCATGCCGAGGTAACGATTGTTCAGCGACACGATCTTCACCGGCGTCTTGTATTGGAGGCAGGTCGAAAGCTCCTGGATGCACATCTGGATCGAGCCCTCGCCCGTCACGCAGAAAACGTCAGCCTGCGGCTTGGCGAGTTTGATGCCCATCGCATAGGGCAAGCCCACGCCCATCGTTCCCAGACCTCCGGAGTTGATCCAGCGTCGCGGCTCCTCAAATCGGTAGTACTGCGCCGCCCACATCTGGTGCTGCCCGACGTCGGAGGTGATGTAGACGTCGCTTCCCTTGGTAAGCTCCCAGAGCTTTTCGACGACGAACTGCGGTTTGATGACGTCCGCGCTGTTCTTGTAGCTCAGGCAGTTTTGTTTGCGCCAGTCGTTGATCTGGCTCCACCAATCTGACAGCGCGGCGCGGTCCGGCTTGGTCGAGCTCTCCTTGATCTGCGCGACCAAGTCCTGCAGCACATCCTTGACGTCGCCGACGATCGGAATGTCGACCTTGACGCGCTTGGAAATCGACGACGGGTCAATGTCGATGTGGATGATCTTGCGCTCGACGCTGGCAAAGTGCTTCGGGTTGCCGATGACGCGGTCGTCGAAGCGCGCGCCGATGGCGATCAGCACGTCGCAGTTCTGCATCGTCATGTTGGCCTCGTACGTGCCGTGCATGCCGAGCATTCCGAGAAACTTGGGGTCGCTCGCCGGAAACGCGCCCAGCCCCATCAAGGTGTTCGTGCAGGGGTAGCCGAGCAGGTCGACCAGCTGGCGCAGCTCGGCACACGCGTCGCCCAGGATCACTCCACCGCCGGTGTAGATGTAGGGGCGTTTGGCTCCCAGCAGCAACTGCACCGCCTTGCGAATCTGCCCTCCATGGCCCTTGCGCACCGGGTTGTAGGAGCGCATTTCCAGGGTTGCCGGGTAGCTGTAGGGCGTCGTATTGAGCGAAATGTCTTTGGGAATGTCGACGACCACCGGCCCGGGTCGGCCGCTGCGCGCGATGTGGAACGCCTTCTTCATCGTCAACGCCAGGTCGCAAACGTCTTTGACGAGGAAGTTGTGCTTCACAATGGGGCGCGTGATGCCGACGGTGTCGCACTCCTGGAACGCATCCAGGCCGATCGCCGGCGTGGGCACCTGGCCGGTGATGATGACCATCGGGATCGAATCCATGTACGCCGTGGCGATGCCAGTCACGGCATTCGTCACACCCGGCCCGGAAGTCACCAACGCAACGCCGACCTCCCCGGTGGCGCGCGCATAGCCGTCGGCAGCGTGGACCGCCGCCTGTTCATGGCGCACCAAGACGTGTTCGATCTTGTCTTGCTTATACAAAGCGTCGTAAATATAGAGAACTGCGCCGCCGGGGTAGCCCCAGAGGTATTTGACGCCCTCCGCCTGCAGGCAGCGGACAAGGATTTCCGAGCCGTTGGGATCTGTCGTGGGGGGGTTGGGCGCAGCCAGTGCGGCGCGCCGCAGTTCAGCAGCAGACATGTCCATCTCTAACCTCTGTGATTTTCTCTAACGAAAAACCATCGGTGCATCTCTCGCGGCCCTCGTGAGGCGGGTGTGATGCCTGTGCGTCCGACCCCTTTGCTCCCCCGTGGTGGAAGGGCCGTGTCGAACGCCGTGTTGTGCGAAGCAGCATTATGGCATCGCTCGTGGCGCCCCCCCCGCGGCGCGAGCGGCCGCGCCACGCGGTGAGATAATCGCGCCCGTTTTCAGGGCCGAGGCCCGAGGCGCGCCGCCCTTGGCATCCGACAAAGAACTCTCCGACTTCCTCAAGAGCGTCGAAAAGCGCGCCTTCAAGCGTGCGGTTTACGCCGTTCGCGACGACGACGCGGCGCTCGACATCGTGCAAGACACGATGATTCGGTTGGCACAGAGCTACGCTGATCGGCCGGCCGCAGAGCTGCCCCTGCTCTTCCAGCGCATGCTGTCGAACGCGACAATGGACTGGTTTCGGCGCCAGAAGGTGCGCAATGCGGTTTTCAAGAACTTCTCCGAATTCTCGGGCCCGGGTGACGACGGCGAAGATTTCGACATCCTCGAATCATTGGAAGCCCTGGACCTGGATGGCCGAGCTGAGTCTGAGAGTGCCGCCGATACTTTGTCACGAGCACAAATCCTCAAAGCGATCGATGCCGAGGTGGCCGAACTGCCGCAACGTCAACGCGAGGCCTTCCTGCTGCGTTACTGGGAGGAACTTGACGTCGCAGAAACCGCCATCGCCATGGGTTGCTCGCAGGGCAGTGTAAAAACTCACTGTTCGCGGGCAGTGCACGCATTGGCCAAAGCGCTCAAGGCAAAGGGAATCGGACTGTGAAAACCTTGAACTCCGCGGAACTGTTTTCGGCTTTGGCCTCCGCCCAGTCGCAGTTCGCGTTGCGTGTGACGGCGCGGTTGAGTCAGGGCACCGAGGAGCTTCCGCCAGCAATCAACGAGCGCCTGCGCTTCGCGCGCGAGACGGCGTTGCAGCACGTGCGTGCCTTGCGTGCGGCCAGCGCTGGCGCTCCGGCCGAGGTCGGGTCCAGCGCCGGGACATTGCTGCTCGGTGGATTTGCCCGGGGCTGGGGCATGAAACTGGCGTCGCTGCTGCCCTTGATCGCGCTGGTGGGCGGCCTCGTGCTGATCCAGCGCACCCAGACGGAATCGCAAATTTCAGTCGCCGCGGAAATTGACGCAGATTTGTTGGCTGACGATTTGCCGCCAAGGGCCTACGGTGACGCGGGTTTCCTGGAATTTCTCAAGTTGCCCAAGGACTGAGGCGGTCCGCGCTGTGCACATGTCGTTAGGTTCCGCCCGATCCCAGGCGCTTGCTTTTTGGTTTGCGTCAGGCGCCCTGTTCGCCGGCTGCCTTCTCCTTGCAGCACCTCCAGTTCGGGGCCAGACCGCAGCGCGGGTGCAGACCGTACCCAAGCCCGCGGAGGCTGGGCCGCGCTGGCAAGAACTGAACCCTGCACAGCGCCAGGCGCTCAAACCGCTCGAGCGCGAGTGGCAAGCGATTGACGCCGAGCGCAAGAAAAAGTGGTTGGCCATCGCCGCAAAGTACCCTTCAATGCAGCCGCAGGAACAGGCCCGAGTGCAAGAACGCATGGGCGACTGGGCCAAGCTCAGTCCGGTTGAGCGCGGCACCACACGTCAACAGTTCGAAGCCGCAAAGCGCGTCTCGCCCCAAGACCGACCGGCACAGTGGGAAGCGTACCAAGCCCTCCCCCCCGAGCAGAAGCGCAAGCTCGCCGATCAAGCCGCTGCGCCCTCCCGCCCGGATCGCACCGGCGCCAAGACCGTGCCGTCCCAAGTGAAGTCGAATATCGTTCCCAACCCGGCCTTCTCGGCACGACCGACGCCCATCACCAACTCGGCCGCATTGCAAGCCCAGCCGGGGGCGACGACAACGAGCATTGCCAAGCGCGCTTCTCCGCCGGCTCACCAACAGCCGGGCCTGCCCAAGATCGCAGCCAGCCCCGGCTTTGTCGACAAGACAACACTCTTGCCCAAGCGCGGCCCCCAGGGCGCGGCGGTCCGCTCGAATTCCGCCTCGGAGCCGATCCGCCAGCCGTGATCGACGCCGCGCCAGCCGCGATTCGCGCAGCCACACCGAGTTTGCGCCGTCGACTGGCGTGCTTCACCTATGAAGGCGTTCTGCTCTTTGGTGTCGTCATGATCGCCGCCTACCTGTTTTCGAGCCTCGCGCAGCAACGCCATGCGTTGGTGAATCGCTCCCCGCTGCAAATTTATCTGTGCGCTGTTCTTGGCGTCTACTTCGTCTGGTTCTGGGCGCACGGTGGCCAGACCCTGGCGATGAAAACCTGGCGCATTCGACTCGTGACGGTTGACGGGGGCGAGCTGTCCCAGGCGCGCGCCTTGGCGCGCTACGTGCTCTCGTGGCTGTGGTTCTTGCCGGCACTGCTCGTCGCCTGGGGGGTCGGAGCGTCGCAAATCTGGCTTATGTTCTGCAGCCTCGCCGCCGGGGTGCTGCTTTACGGCGCAGCGTCATTTGCCCGCGCGGACCGGCAGTTCCTGCACGACGCGCTGTGCGGGACGCGACTCGTCTCCCACTCGCCGCCACCACGCCAGCCCCCGGAAGCGGCGGCCTGAACCCACGGCACAATGCGGGCCCATGAGCAACCCGCACAAGGGACGAACCGGCGTTTCGCGCGTCGTGTACGCCGCCGGCTACTCCGTCGCCGGATTGCGCAGCGCGTATCGCGGCGAGAGCGCGTTTCGTCAGGAGTTTTGGCTGGCCGCCGTGTTGCTTCCCTGCGCGTTTTGGCTGGGGCGCGGCTGGATTGAAGTCGCGCTGCTGAGCGGCTCGCTCGTGCTCGTGCTAGTCGTAGAACTGCTCAATTCCGCCATCGAAGCTGCCGTCGATCGCATCTCATTTGAATTGCACGATTTGTCCAAGGCCGCGAAAGACTTCGGCAGCGCCGCCGTGATGCTCTCGCTGCTGCTGTGCGCGGGCGTTTGGATCGCTGCGCTCTGGGTACGCTTCGCTGCCTGACAGGTCAGCAATGCCCGGGCCGACGTTGTGCGTCTACTGCGGTTCGCGGCTCGGCGATCTGCCCGCGTTCGCGCAGGCGGCAAGTCGCGTCGGGACGGAAATCGGCCGCCGCGGCTGGAGCATGGTGTACGGAGGCGGGCGGTCGGGCTTGATGGGCGTCGTCGCTGACGCAGCCCTCGCTGCGGGTGCGCGCGTCATCGGCGTCATCCCGCAAAGCCTGATGCAGCGCGAGCTCGGGCATACCGGTCTGGCGCAATTGCACGTCGTGCAGACGATGCACGAACGCAAGCTCATGATGGCGCAGCACGCCGATGCATTTCTTGCGCTGCCCGGAGGCATTGGCACCTTCGAAGAATTGTTCGAGGTCTGGTCGTGGCGCCAGCTGGGATACCACGACAAGCCTCTGGGCCTGCTCAACGTCCAGGGCTACTACGACGCGTTCGTCTCGATGATGCGTGATGCCCAGGCGCACGGCTTCGTCACGCCGGCGCAACACGCGTTGCTCGAAATCGATAGCGATCCGGAGCACCTGCTCGGCACCCTCGGCGCGCGCCTGCCCTTGGCCACGGCGCCTGACGACTATCGCAATATTTGATGCGCCGGCGCGGGCGTGGCTGCGAAAGTTCAGACCGCGTCTTCGTCGGTCTCTCCGGTGCGGATCCGCACCACCTGCTCGACTGCCGTCACGAAGATCTTGCCGTCGCCGATCTTGCCGGTTTTCGCGGCCTTGACGATGGCCTCGATGCAGCGCTCGAGGTCCCCGTCCTTGACTACAACTTCCACCTTCACCTTGGGCAGGAAGTCGACCACGTACTCGGCGCCGCGGTAGAGCTCGGTGTGCCCTTTCTGGCGGCCGAAGCCTTTCACTTCCGTCACCGTCAACCCCGTGACGCCAACTTCGGCCATGGCCTCGCGCACTTCTTCCAACTTGAACGGCTTGACGATCGCGGTAATCTGTTTCATGGGGCGGCTCGCTGGGGTGCAGGAATCGAAATAGTTTACGCGCGGAATTTCGACGTGATCGGATAGCGCCAATCACGCCCAAACGCGCGGTGCGTGACGCGTATGCCCACCGGCGACTGGCGCCGCTTGTACTCGTTGAGTTTGATCAGGCGCGTGACGCGCTCCACATCCGCCTGCGCAAACCCGGCCGCGACGATTTGCGCGATGCCCTGGTCCTCTTCCATGTAGCGCTGCAGAATCGCATCCAGCACCTCATAGGGCGGCAGGCTGTCCTGGTCAGTCTGGTCGGGCCGCAACTCTGCCGAAGGCGGGCGCGTGATGATGCGTTGCGGAATCACCTCGGCGCCTTGCGCATTGCGCCAGGCGGCTAGCCGATAGACGAGCGTCTTCGCGACATCCTTGATCACGGCGAAGCCCCCCGCCATGTCGCCGTACAAGGTGCAGTAGCCCGTCGCCATTTCGCTCTTGTTGCCTGTCGTCAGCACGATCGTCCCGAACTTGTTCGACAAAGCCATCAGTAACGTGCCGCGCACGCGCGCCTGGATGTTTTCTTCGGTCGCGTCTTCGGCAAGACCGGCGAACTCCTGCGCCAGGCTCGTGCGAAATGCATCGATCATCGGCACGATGGAAATCTCGTCGTAGCGCACTTTGAGGCGCTGTGCCATGTCGCGCGCGTCGATCCAGGAAATGTCCGCCGTATAGGGCGAAGGCATCATCACCGTGCGCACGCGCCCAGCGCCAAGCGCATCCACCGCCACGGCGAGCACGAGGGCCGAATCGATGCCTCCGCTCAGGCCGATGATGACGCCGGGAAAGCCGTTCTTGCCCACGTAATCGCGCACGCCCGTCACCAGGGCAGCCCAGGCCTGCGCCTCCAGGCCAGGCAGTGGGGTCACATCGCCGGCGGCTGCCTGTGCGTTGACGTCAATCAGCGTCAACGCCTCTTCGAATAACGCTGCGCGTGCGCTGATCTCGCCCTGTGCATCGAGCGCAAACGACGCCCCGTCGAACACGACTTCGTCCTGGCCCCCCACCAGGTGCGAGTAGAGCAAGGGCATGCGCAGGGCGCGCGCGCGCGCGGCCATGCGCTGCTCGCGCTCTTCCGCCTTGCCCAGATGAAACGGCGAGGCATTGAGAACGCACAGCACTTGGGCACCGGAGGCCTTGGCGGCGAGTCCGGGCTCGTCGAACCAGGCGTCTTCGCAGATGTTCAGGCCGAACTTCAGCCCCTGGACCTCGAAGACGACGGGCGCCAGGCCGGCGTCGCGACCCGACGCGAAATAGCGGCGCTCGTCGAACACCTGGTAGTTGGGCAGCTCGCGCTTGCAGTAGGTCGCAACGATGTGGCCCTCGCTCAGCACCGAGGCGGCGTTGTAGCGCTGCGGAACGGCCCAGGACTTGGACCTAAGATCGGCCCGCTCACCCCACTGATGCGGATGCCCCACCACCACAAACAGCCCAGGCAAATCAGCCAGGGCGCGAGCGCAATCGTCGACCGCAGACGCGCAGGCCTGCATGAAAGCCGGCCGGAACAGCAAGTCTTCCGGCGGATAGCCGCAGACGCCCAGCTCGGGGCTCAACACCAGGCGCGCACCTTGTGCATAGGCACGCTTCGCGGCGTCGACGATGGCGCGCACGTTGCCGGCGAGGTCGCCCACCGTTGCGTTGACCTGTGCCAGCGCCACTTTCACCGAGGGTTGAGCTGACATATGGCGGGTCCGACAGAAGGCGCAAACAGGGCAAACGATTATGTCATTCGGGTCCACGGCGACCCGGCGACCATCGCCGCGGCGCAGTGGAACGCCTTGCTCGAAACCCAGCCTGGCGCCACGCCGTTCATGCGGCTCGAATACCTGCGTGCGCTGCACGACAGCGGCAGCGCCAGCCCACGCGCCGGCTGGCATGCGCAATTCGTGACCTTGGAGCAAAACGCGCAAATTGCCGCCGCGTGCCCGCTCTACCTGAAAGACCACTCCTACGGCGAGTACGTGTTCGACTGGGCCTGGGCCGACGCCTACCAGCGCCACGGCTTGGACTACTACCCGAAACTGCTCGGCGCCGTGCCCTTCACGCCCGTTCCCGGGGTGCGCCTGTTGGCACGCGATGGGCACACGCGCGTCGCCTTGTTGCGCGCCGTCGAGGCATTGGCGCGCAACCACAAACTTTCATCGGCGCACGTGCTGTTCCTCGATACCGCCGATCAGCAAGCCGCGCGAGACGCAGGCTGGATGCTGCGCAGCGGCGTGCAATTCCATTGGAACAATCGCACGCCGACACCGTACCTCGGTTTCGATGAATTCCTCGCTAGCTTGCAACGCGACAAGCGCAAGAAAATCCAACAAGAGCGACGCCGAGTCAACGACGCGGCCGTCACGTTCAGCCAATTGCAAGGGCGCGACATCGCCACGACGGACTGGGATTTTTTCTACCGCTGCTATACCCTGACCTACCGTGCGCACCGCTCCACCCCCTACCTGACGCGGAATTTCTTCGAACGCGTAGCCGACACGATGGCGCCGCATTGGCTCATGTGCATCGCGTGGCGCGCCGGCCAGCGCATCGCCGCATCACTCATCGCCCTGGACCCCGTGCAGCGAGTCGCCTACGGCCGCTACTGGGGCGCCACCGAGCCGGTGGACTGCCTGCACTTCGAGGCGTGTTACTACCAACCTCTGGCATGGTGCATCGCCAACGGATACTTGCGTTTTGAAGGCGGAGCCCAAGGCGAACACAAGATGGCGCGTGGCCTGCTGCCGGTGCCGACGGCTTCGGCGCACTGGCTCGCACACCCGCAATTCGCCAGCGCCGTGGCCGACTTCCTCGAGCGCGAAGGCGAAGGCGTGGCGAACTACATCGGCGAGCTCGAACTGCGCCAGCCATTCAAGCGAAGCGAGCCGTCCTAGTCGCTATTTGAAGTCGCCTGCCAGCGCCACCACAAAGTCTTGTGGCCGAATGTACTTGCGCAGGGCCGCGTTCACCTCGGCAAGTGTCAACGCCGCCAGCGCCGCATCGACGCGCCCAGCAACGGCAAAGCTGCGTCCAAGATAGAGGTTGTTGGCCAGGCCAGATGCGAGCGTGCCGTCTTGCGCGCGAGAGAGGCGCCGGAAGCTGAGCAAGCCTCGCTGGCCCTCGGCGAGTTCTTGCGCCGTGAAGCCGTCACGCAGCGCGCGCGCGACCTCGTCGTGAAACGCCGTTTCGACTTTGGCGCGGTTTTGCGGCGCGAAGATGGCGCTGGCGAGCCACAACGAGTTCGCCTCGAAATTGCTCCACTGCACGTGGCTTCGCACATCGTAAGAAAGGCCCTCGGTTTCGCGGATGCGCTTCCACAGCCGCGAGTTGCCGCCGCCGCCGAGCAAAAAATTCGCCATCGACAACGCTGGGTAGTCGGCCGAACTGTCATTCAGCGGTAGCGTCAGTTGCGCGAGCAACGTCGCGTTTTGCTTGTCGGGCGTATTCAAGACGAGGCGCAGCGGTTTCGCCGGCTGCGCCGGAACTTCGACGCGGCGGAACCCGAGATTCGATCGCCAACCGACAAGCCCCGTCGCAAGCGCTTGGCGCACCGGCGCCTCGTCGACATCGCCGACCGCCGAAAACACGGCATGGCCGGCCCCGTAGAAGCGCCGGTGGAAGGCGCGAACCTGGTCGATGTGCACTGTGTTCACGTCGGCCACCCATTCGTCGAAGCTGCGCGCGTGGCGCACATCGTCGCGCGGATAGACGTTGGTGTGCAGCGCGATCGCGTTCTCGGCGAGGCTTTCCGGCTCCTTGCGTTGTTGCTCGATGGCCGCCAAGGTCTGGCGCCGCCATTCGTCCAGCGCCTCGGCGGGAAACGTCGCATGGCGCAGCAAGTCGCAGGCCAGGGCGACGGCTTCGGCCAAATGCTCGCGGCGCGACTGCAGGTGCAGGCTCACGCGCCCGGGCTGGCTTTGCACGTGCAGAGCCGTCTTCAACTGGTCGAGCCGGTCCTGCACTTGCTGGCGCGTCAGCGTCGCCGAGCCCTTGTCGAGCAACGCGGCTACCGCCTCGGCGACTTCCACCTGGCCCGCCAGCGACGCGGCGTCGCCGAAATTGAGCGTCAGCACGGCGTGTGCGGCGCCACCGCGCGCGCCTTTGGCGAGCAGCGCGGCCTTGACGTTGTCGATTTCGAAGCGCTTGGTGCGCGCGTCGATGTTCGCCGGCGCGGAATCGAACGCTTCCGCCTTGGCCGCCGCCGCTTGCGGCTTGAACTCGAGCAATGCCGCGGCGACATCGGGTTTGGCGGGAGCCGGCGCGCGCAGCGGCTTCTCGGCGGGAAGATAAATCCCCAGCGTGCGATTGCTCGCCAGCAGGCGTTGCTCGGCAACCCGTTGCACGTCAGCCAAGGTGGCGTCACGCACACGGTCGCGAATCAAGAAAAACAAGCGCCAGTCGCCCTGGGCAATCGATTCGGAAAGCGCCACGCCCACGGTTTCCGGGTTCATGAACGCCTGCTCCCAACCCTTCAACCACTTGCCGCGGGCGCGCTGCAGTTCATCTCGGGTGAGCGGCTCGCTCGCCAGCGATTCCAGCGTGGCGAGCAATTCCGCGCGTGCCGGCTCGGGGTCCTGGCCCGGCGCCAGCTGCGCACCGAACATCGCGAAGCCCGGGTCGGCCAGGCCTTGCGCGAAGCCGTAGGTGTCGGCGGCGAGGCGCTGCTCCGTCAAGCGTTTGTGCAGGCGTCCCGAGGGGTTGTCGCCCAGGATCAGGGTGAGCAACTCGGCAGCCGCGAAATCGGCGTGCGCTGCCGGCGGCATGTGATACGCCGCAAGCAACTGCGCAACGCCGCCCGCGCGGCGCAGCGTGACGCTGCGTTCACCGTCTTGCACGGCCTCCAGCGTGGGCGCCGTTTCGCGGCGTTGTGGGCTGCGCGCGAGCGGACCGAAGGCCTGCGATATCCACGCCAAGGTCTTCGCCACCGGAAAACTTCCTGCCACGATGAGCGTGGCGTTGTCCGGTTGGTAGTGGCGTTTGTAGAACGTGCGCAGGCGCGGGATATCGACGTTTTCGACATCGCTGCGCGCGCCGATGGTGCTCTTGCCGTAGTTGTGCCACTGGTACATCGTGGCCAGTGTCTTTTCGAACAAGATTCGATCGGCGGAGTTTTCGCCCATTTCCATTTCATTGCGCACAACCGTCATTTCGGTGTCGAGGTCCTTGCGCGCAATGACACTGTTCATCATCACATCGGCCTGCCAACCCAGGTACCAGCGCAGGTTGGCGTCGTTGCTTGAAAAGCTTGCCGTGTAGTTGGTTCGGTCGAACGACGTGGTGCCATTTGCCGACAGCCCGCGTTTTGTGAATTCCCCCAACGCTTCAGGGTGTCTGGCCGTGGCTTTGAACACCAAGTGTTCGAGCAAGTGCGCCATCCCGGTTTCGCCATAGTTCTCATGGCGCGAGCCGACCCGGTAGGTGATATTGACGGTTGTCGTCGCCTTGGCATCGTCTGGAATCAGCAGCACTTGCAAGCCGTTGGCCAGGCGGTATTCATCGATGCCTTCCACCGACGCCACTTTCACCGGCGCAGCCGGCAGCGCGTGCGCGGCGCCGATGCAGGCACTGCAGGCAAACCACAGGGCGAGCTTCAAGCCCAGCGCCAGGCGCGTCATTTGCGCACCGCCGCGTACGCCGCAATGCCGTTGCGCACTTCGGCAATCGCCAAGTCCGGGCCTTGCCACCCCTTGACCGACACCCATTTGCCCTCTTCCAAGTCCTTGTAGTGCTCGAAGAAGTGCTGAATCGTCTTCAGGCGCAGCGGGTTCAGGTCTTCGGGCTTCTTCCAGTGCGAATAGATCGAGAGGATCTTGTCGATCGGCACGGCGAGCAACTTCGCGTCGCCGCCGGCTTCGTCGTCCATCATCAGCACGCCCAGCGGCCGGCATTTGACGACCACACTCGCGGCCAGCGGAAACGGCGTGATCACGAGCACGTCGACGGGGTCGCCGTCGTCGGCGAGCGTCTGCGGGATGTAGCCGTAGTTGCATGGATAGTGCATGGCTGTGCTCATGAAGCGGTCGACGAACATCGCGCCGCTTTCCTTGTCGACCTCGTACTTGATCGGGTTCGAGTTCATCGGGATTTCGATGATCACGTTGAACTGCTGCGGCGCGTCAGCGCCCGGGGTCACGTTGTGCAGGCTCATGGCGAGGTTCTTCGATTGATTGAAGCGCTTGTGATGGCCGCTTGCGGCGGGCTTGGGGGTTACCCCTATCTTAGCCACCCACCTTGCGGACGGTTTGTCGCGGCCCGAGCGTCGCGTCAAAGCTGAAAATACGTCCGCGTCGGATTGCCTTGGCTTCGCCCATCGCTTAGCATCCACGGCTGCAAGTTTTTGCCCGTTTGCCCCTGGCCGGCCGAGTCACGAAGACGCTCGGCCCGGCCTCGAGACCACCAAAGATTTCAAGGAGACAACGCCAATGTCAACCACCATGGCGCTTTATTTCGCGCTCGCC
>JBEBHW010000646.1:0-2799 GCA_040081145.1 Burkholderiaceae bacterium | reverse complement strand
TCGTCTTGCCCGCGCCGTTGGGGCCGAGCAAGCCGACCACTTCACCGCTGTCCACGCCCAGGTGCACGTCGTGCACCACCTTGCGCGCACCGTACGACTTTTCCAGACCCACGGCGTCGAGCCGATGCGTCGGGCGCGGCTCGGCGAGGGCAGATTCGGCCCCGCTCAACGCGGGGCCCCGCTCAGCGCCGGACTGAGTTTGAGCGGCGCCGCGGCTGCAGACGCCGCCGAGCCTGGCGCTGAAGCGGCCTCGAGCGCAGCACGCGAGCCCTCGCGCGGCGTGAGCACGGCGCGCACGCGCCCGCCCGGGTTGGTGGCCGTGGCGGGCGCACCGCCCGAGACGTTGAAGACCTCGTTCAGGCTGTCGTAGCTCACCAGCTGGCCGGCAATCTCGTCGGCAACCTGGGCGCCGCGCAGGCGCCGCACCGACGCGTTGCCGATGAACTTGATGACATTCGCCTTGCCGTCAACCTCCAGGCGCTCGGCCTCGCCCTCGATGGTTTCGTCGACGTCGTCGCGCTTTTGCCGAAACGACGCGGGCCGTCCGGCGCCGCCCACTGCGAGAGCCGAGTGATAGCCCTCGGGCGTCTCGCGAACCTCGATGCGCGCCGCGCGGATCAGCATCGTGCCCTTGGTGACGACGACGTTGCCGTTGAACACGACAAACTGGTTCAGCAAGTCGATCTTGCCCGGCTGGTCCGACTCGACGTGCAGCGGCTTCAGCCGATCGGCACGCTCCGCCAACGCGGCGCTTGCCACACCCGTGCCCAGCGCGACCAGCAACGCAGGGGCGAGCCCGCTGCGGCGAAGCGCGGCACGCCTGAAGAAGCCGAGGAAACGAGGGAATTTCATAAGGCACGAAACTTGCAGAACATTCTAGTCCTGTGTTTTCGCGCCCAGGCTTTCAACGCATGTGCCGGATTGCCGAACAAGCCGCGCCCGCGCGGCTTGCATCACGCTCCCGGTTCGGGCCAGCTGGCCGCCGACCGTGGGGGCGCTCAGGACCCCGCGCGCAGGCGTTTCAGCAACTGATCCACTACCGCCAGCGATCTGTCGTTCGACCCGGCGAGGCTGCCCGACGTGTAGAAGCGCCCCTGCACACCCAGGGCCGGAACGCCGTCGATCTTGTAGCCCTCCGACAACTGGTGCGCCTGGCGCGCCTTGGTCTGTACCGAGAACGAGTTCAACACCTCGAGGAACTTGGCGCCGTCCACGCCGTTCTTGCTGACAAAGGCCGAGATCTCTGCGGGTTTGTCGAGCGACTGGCGCTCGTTGTGAATCGCGTAGAACACCTTGCGATGCAGGCTCGCGACGAGCCCCATCGTTTCGATCGCGAAGTAGAGGCGCTGGTGCGTGCCATGCGGCTCCGGGCGAAACGCGACCGGTGCGCGTCGGAACACGACGTCGGCGGGAAGGGTCTTGGTCCAGGCCTCCAGCGCCGGCTCGAATTCATTGCAGTGGGGGCAGCCGTACCAGAAGAATTCGACGACTTCGAGCTTGCCGTGCGACGGCGCAGGCAGGGGCTGGCTCAAGCGCACGTAGTGCGTGCCCTCGACCGGGCTGCCCTGGGCGCGCGCCGGGTCAGCGGTGACCAAGCCGGCGCCGGTCAATGAGGCACCGAGCAGGCTGGCGGAAAAATTGCGGCGTTTCATGGAGTCAGTCCTCGTCAGTTCAGAAATCGATCAAGGCGCAACGTGCGAATATCAGCAGAGTCGCGACACATGGTTAAAGTTCGCCGGCGGCGCTCACTCACCTAACGTTGAACGCGCACCAGGCTCGATTCGACACCCGCGCCGGTGAGTTTTTCCTTGGTTGCCTCGGCGTCGTCGCGTCTGTCGAACGGCCCCACACGCACCCGGAACATCGTCCGTCCGCTTTGTTCGCGCTCGCTCAGGCGCGCCTCGAAACCGAGCATCGCCAGCTTCGCGCGCTGTTGTTCGGCTTCTTCGGTCTGGCCAAAGGCACCGGCCTGAACGAAATAGACGAACGGATCGGGGCCGGACCGGGCCACCGGTGCAGGCGTCGGCCGCGCGGGCGCCGACGCGGCGCCTGCGGCGGGTAGGTCGCCCAGGATGGCCGCCGGATCGCGCGCTGCGGTGGCGGCTGGCCCGGGCGGCCCGCCGCGCACGGCCGGCGCGTCGGTCAGCGGGCGATTCGCAGCGCCGCCTGCGGTCGCGGGTTGTGCGATGGCGGGCGGCGCCGCCGCCGCGGCTGCCCGACCTGCCGGCCCGGGCAATACCGCCGCGCCGGACGCCGTGGCCTCCGGGCTCGATGGGGCGCTGGCCTTGCTGCGCAACGCGCTGTTCGGGTCCCAGTTCTTGTTCTTCTCGGACTCTGCGGCGTCTTGGTCGGCGGTGCGCTGCGGCACCTTGTTGACGAACGGAATCGGTACCTTGTTCACGTAAATCGCCACGCCCAAGGCGAGCGAGAGGCCCACCAGCAGGCCCACGACCATCCCCATGAGAAAACCGCTGCCTTGCAGTTTCATGCGTTCTCCATTTTTCGCGTCGAGCTGCTCGTCATGCGCTCGGGCGCTGCCACGCCCAGCAGGCCGAGCGCATTCGCGATGACCTGGCGCGTCGCCATGAGCAGCGCAAGACGCGCCGCACTCAGCTCGGCGTCGTCGATGACGAAGCGCTCCGCCGCGTAATAGCTGTGAAAGGCGCCGGCCAGGCCGCGCAGGTAAAACGCCACGTCGTGCGGGGCCAGCCCGTCGCTGGCGTTGCTCAGCATCTCGGGGTATTCGGCGAGTTTGAGCATCAGCGCGGTTTCGCTCGGCGCCACGAGCAAGGCCAGGTC
>JBEBHW010000645.1:0-2801 GCA_040081145.1 Burkholderiaceae bacterium | reverse complement strand
GCACGGCGGAAGCCTATGGCGCGCTGCGCAACGGCAACTGCGTCGCGTTTGCCTACGACGACACGGCCATCGTGGGCGAGATGCTCAAGCCCGAGTGGAGCGGCTTTGACATGCCGCTCGATTCGATCCTGTTCGCGCCCTGGGGCATTGCCGCGAAGAAGGGCGAGAAGAGCCTGGTCGATGCGGTCTCGGCAGCGACGGTCGACTGGCACAAGACCGGTTTCGTGCTTCAGCTCGAGAAGAAGTGGGGAATCAAGACGACGAAGTTCGCCGAAGAGATGAACGTCAAGTACAAATAACAGCAACGTCGGCGCGCCGCCGTGCGCGGCGCGTCACGACGCCTGCTGCGCGCCCTGCGACGCAGCATCGAGGGGACCCATGCAGAGTTTCTGGGACTGGTTCAGGGCACTCAACGATGCCAGTGGAATCAATCTCACTATTCTTTACGATTCGTTCGATAGGCAGCGCTTTGTCAGCGGTTTGCTGATGACGATGCGCCTCTCGGCGATTTGCATCGTTGCGAGCGTGCTCATCGGCGTCGTCGGCGCATGGCTGCAGGGTTCGCGCTTGAGGCTCACGCGCAAACTCGTCCATTGGTACATCCAGTTTTTTCGCAATACGCCGCCGCTCGTCCAGATCTACTTTTTCTACTTCGGCATCGGCAGCCTGTTGTCGACAACGGGTGGGTCGGGCCAGCCGGTTCCCATCGTCAGCAACTTCACGTGGGCGGCCGTGTCGCTGTCGTTTTTTGCCGGCGCGTTCAATGTGGAGATCTTTCGCGCGGGCGTCGAAGCCGTGCCGGCAACCACGATAGAAGCCGCCGAGTCGCTGGGCTTTACCCGCCTTCGCACCTATTTGCTGATCGTGCTGCCGCTGGCGTTTCGCATCAGCCTGCCGGCGCTGAACAACAACCTCGTGAACCTCGTGAAGACAACGACGCTCGCCTACGCCATCGCCGTGCCGGAGTTGCTATACGTGTCGAGCCAGATCTGGTCCGACGCGCTGAACGTTCCCGAAATGATGAACGTGCTGCTGCTCATGTATTTCATTCTCGTGGGCTCGCTGGTCTGGCTGATGCATCGCTGGGAACGCGCGATTCATGTGCCGGGGTTTGGGGCATGAGCGTCCGCTGGAATCAGGCCTTGCCCGGCGGCACCGACCTGCCGGTGCTGCTGCCATCGGCCGCGCGCCTCGCTCAAGCTGCACGCGCCGAGCGCAACGCGGGCCACTTCATGTTGCGCCTGCGTGCCGAGCACGGCGTGGCGCTGTTCATCGTGTTCCTCATCGCGTGCGGCGCGGCGCAGGCGCAGAGCGCCGCGGGCAGCCCGTCGATCTTCGAGACGATCTGGAAGTGGACGCCGCTGCTGCTGCGCGGCTTCGCATTCAACCTGGCGATCAGCGCGTCGGCGATGTTGATCGGCACGCTCGCGGGAATGTTGCTCGGCTTCGCTCAGATCTCGCTGCTTGCGCCGGTGCGCAAGGGCGCGTGGTTCACGACGCACTTCTTTCGCAACGCGCCGTGGCTCGTGCTGCTGTTCTATTGCATGTTCCTGCTGCCGTTTCAAGTCACCGTGTTCGGCGTAACCATCCCGATCCCCGACTGGCTCAAGGCCACCTTCGGCCTGTCGCTTCCGGTGATGGCCAACGTCTCGGAAATCCTGCGCGGCGCGCTGCAGTCAATCCCGACTGCGCAGTGGGAATCCGCAGCGTCGCTCGCGTTCACGCGGCGCCAGACGATGTGGCAAATCATCCTGCCGCAATGCATCAAGCGCATGTTGCCGCCGTGGATGAACCTCTACGCGATCCTCACGATGGCCACCGTGCTCACCTCGATCGTCGGCGTCGCCGAGGTCATGACGCTCACCGCCCGCGTGCTGAGCGCAGAAAACCGGCAGGGCCTGCTGCTGCCGTTCTACAGCTGCGTGCTGCTGCTGTTTTTTGCGTACTGCTATCCGATCGCGCGCTGGACGGTGCGCCTGGAAGCGAAGTACGCCGTCGAGCGTTAGTTGATCGAACGAGTGAACGAGCAAGCGAAGCAAACGAATGAGCGCCATGCAACCCATAGTCAGCATCCACGACGTGCACAAATCCTTCGGCAGCGTCGAGGTGCTGAAGGGCGTGTCGATGGACGTTGCCAAGGGTGACGTGGTCTGCGTCATCGGCCCGTCGGGCTCGGGCAAGTCGACGCTGCTGCGTTGCATCAATGGTCTGCTGCCCATTCAGCGCGGCAGCATTCGCGTTGGCACCTTTGACGTCCAGACCCTGAAGACCGACGCGCAGAAGATTGCGCTGCGCAAGACCGTGTCCATGGTGTTCCAGCAGTACAACTTGTTCCCGCACAAGACCGCGCTGCAAAATGTGATGATGGCACCGATCCACGTGCTCAAGGAAGACAAGGCCGAGGTCCGCGTGCGCGCCCTGGCCCTGCTCGACAAGGTGGGCCTGTCGGCCAAGGCCGACGCTTACCCCGGCGAGCTCTCGGGCGGCCAGCAGCAGCGCGTCGCAATCGCGCGATCGCTGGCGATGCACCCCGACGTGATGCTGTTCGACGAGATCACTGCGGCCCTGGACCCGGAAACCGTCAAGGAAGTGCTGAACACGATCCGCGCGCTGGCGAGCGACGGCATGACGTGCATTCTCGTGACGCATGAAATGCGCTTCGCGCGCGAGCTTGCCGACACGGTCTACTTCACCGACGCCGGTGTGATCGTCGAATCGGGCGCGCCGGCAGAGCTGTTCGACCGCCCGCAGAAGGAGCGCACGCGCGCGTTCCTGTCGCAGATTCTGTAGACCGAAGCGTC
>JBEBHW010000644.1:0-2802 GCA_040081145.1 Burkholderiaceae bacterium | reverse complement strand
GCAACGCGCGCCCACGATCATGCGCGAGTTCTACGCGCTGCCGGGCGTGGCCGCGCTGCTGCAGGCGTCGGGGGCGGAGCAAGACATCATGCTCGGCTACAGCGACAGCAACAAGGACGGAGGCATGTTCACGAGCAACTGGGAGCTGTACCGTGCCGAGATCGCGCTGGTGGCGCTTTTCAGTGAATTGCAAGCCCAGCACGGGATCCGCCTGCGCCTGTTCCACGGCCGCGGCGGCACCGTGGGCCGAGGCGGCGGCCCCAGTTACCAGGCGATCCTGGCGCAGCCGCCGGGCACCGTGAACGGCCAGATCCGCCTCACGGAACAGGGCGAAGTGATCGCCTCGAAGTACGCACATCCCGAGATCGGCCGGCGCAACCTGGAAACGCTCGTCGCAGCGACGCTCGAGGCGACGCTGCTGCACCCCACCAAAGCCGCGCCGCGGAGTTTTCACGTGGCCGCGCAAGAACTCAGCGCAGCCAGCCAGGCCGCCTACCGCCAGCTCGTCTTCGAAACCCCCGGCTTCACCGATTACTTTTTCAGCGCGACGCCGATTCGCGAAATCACCGAGCTGAACATCGGTTCCCGGCCGGCAGCGCGCCAGGCCAAGGCCCGGCCCAGCATCGAAGAGCTGCGCGCGATTCCCTGGAGTTTCAGCTGGGGCCAATGCCGCGTCGCCCTGCCGGGCTGGTATGGCTTCGGCACGGCAGTCGACGCCTTCCTCGGCGCCTCGGCCCTCGGCCCGGACCAGCGCGGCGACCCCAAGGGAAGCGCGCAACAACTGGCCCTGCTGCGGCGCATGAACAAGTCCTGGCCGTTCTTTCACACCTTGCTGTCGAACCTGGACATGGTGCTCGCCAAGTGCGACCTGGGCATCGCGGCGCGCTATGTCGATCTGCTGCCGGACCGGCGCCTGGGCCGGCGCATCTTCGGTCAAATCCAGGCCGAATGGCAACGCACCCACGACGCCTGGGCGCTCATCACCGGCGAGCGCCGGCACCTCGATTCCAACCCCGCGCTGGCGCGCTCCATCGAACACCGCTTTCCCTATCTCGATCCGCTGAACCATTTGCAGGTCGAGCTGATGCGGCGCCGGCGCACGACGGATGGCGCCGACGCCGGGATGGAGCGCGTCGAGCGCGGCATCCATATTTCCATCAACGGCATCGCCGCGGGTCTGCGCAATACCGGTTAGGCGCCTCAGCTGACACCGGGTTCAACGACACGCGTCGCCTCCTCCGCGCGGATCTCGGGCGACGCCAGCGCGGGCAGCTGTTGGGGCAACAGCGCCGCCAAAGCCGCCGGCGGCATCGGGCGGCCGAAATAGTATCCCTGGGCTTCGCGGCAACCCCATGCGCGCAACAAATCCGCTTGCGCAAGCGTTTCCACGCCCTCGGCGGTCACCGACTTGCCCAAAGCGTGCGCCATCGCGATGATGGCCTGCGCAATGCCGCGCGCGCTCACGTCGGTTTCCAGGTCGCGAACGAATGACTGGTCGATCTTCAACACGTCGATCGGCAGGCGCCGCAGGTAGTTCAGCGAGGAGTAGCCGGTGCCGAAGTCGTCGAGCGCGATCGTCACTCCGGTGTCGCGGATCCGGCTCAGGGTGTCGATGACCTCGGTCACGTTGTCGAGCAACAGACTCTCAGTGACTTCGAGTTCGAGCGCGGTGGGCGGCAGGCGCGCCGCCGCGAGGGTTCGGGCCACGATGGCGATCAGCGCGTCGGTGCGCAACTGGCGGCCCGACACGTTGACCGAGACCCGTTCGATCGCCAGGCCCGCGGCGTGCCACGCCGCCAACTGCTGGCACGACTGTTCGAGCACCCAGGTGCCGATCGCGTCGATGAGGCCGATGTCTTCGGCCACCGGGATGAAGCGCGCCGGCGAGACCCAGCCCCATTGCGGATGGCGCCAGCGCAGCAGCGCTTCCACCGAGACGAAGCGCCCGGCGCTCATTTCCACCCGCGGCTGGTAGTGCACCTCGAGCTGCTTGCGCGCCAGCGCCTGGCGCAGCTCGGCCTGCAATTCGGCACGCTCGCGTTCCTCGACGTTCATGCTCTCCTCGTAGAACATGACGCAGCCGCGGCCGGCGCTCTTGGCGCGGTACATCGCGCTGTCGGCGTGGCGCAGCAAGTCATCGACACTGGCGCCGTCGCCGGGGAAGAGCGAAATGCCGATGCTTGCGCCGATCACACATTCCTTCTCCTGGATCAGCACCGGCGCGCTCAACGCGGCGACGATGTTCGCGGCGACGCGCGCCGCTTCGGTGGGCAGGGGGATCGCCGACAGGACGACGACAAACTCGTCGCCGCCCACGCGCGCGACCAGGTCGCAGTCGCGCACGCTGGCGCGCAGGCGTTCACCGACGGTGCGCAACAACACGTCGCCGCCGTCGTGGCCGAAGGTGTCGTTGACCGACTTGAAGCGGTCCAGGTCGACGAACAGCAGCGCCAGATTCGTCGGCTCACGCTGCGCCCGCGCGACCTCGTGCACGAGGAACTCGTAGAGCTGCCGGCGATTCGGCAGCGCGGTGAGGTCGTCGTGCAGGGCGCGAGACACGAGCTGCTCTTCGCGCGCGCGCGCCGCCAGAGCGACGGCGACGCGGTCGGCCAGCGCGCTCAACTGGCGCGACGTGTCGCCGCTGATCTGGGGCTCGTTCGGGCCCCAGACCGCGACCATTCCGCACAAGCCGCCGCGCCACTGCACGGGGGCGATGAAGGTGCGCGCCGCACCGAACAGCGCTTCGAGTTCGCGCCGCACGTCCGGCGCTTCGACAGCCGCGTGCACGACCCAGCGCCCTTC
>JBEBHW010000643.1:0-2816 GCA_040081145.1 Burkholderiaceae bacterium | reverse complement strand
GCGGCGAGCCGTACCAGACCGCGTCCGACCCGAACACGACGCGGTCTTCGCCCATGAACTTGAGCAACTGGCCCAGGATGTGCGCGCACACGGTGGGGAAGGTGATGACGCAGGATGCGAACGTCGTGCCGATCTCGGCATACACGTTCTTGTACGGCCGCGCGAGCACCGCCATTTCGGTGACCCACTTGATGTCGGGAACGCCTTCACGCGTGACGCCCGACTTCACGTCGTTCAACGCGTTGAGCACCCAGAAGCTCGGCTTGATCGACGCGTGATAGATGATGAAATTGAACTGCGGCCAGTCTTTCGCGCACTGGGGAATGTCGCGCGGGTGGCCCAACTCGGCGCGGCCCGGCTCGGGCTCGTTGGTGCTCAGGCCCTTGTGGATCGAGATGTTGCGGATCCCCGGATGCTTCTTCGCATAGCGGCCGCGGTCCCTGCGGGCGAGCTGGTCGATGCGTTCGTACGTGGGGTAGGCCACCTCCGGATCGTCCAGGCGCCAGCGCTTCATGTCGCTCGCCGGGTCGAAGTCGGTCTTCGCCGCGGTCGCGATCGTGTAGCCCTTCCAGCAGTCGGGGCGCATCGTCTCCATCTGCTCGTCGATGTAGTACAGATTGCCCTTGCCGGTGTAGAGCTGGCCGTGGCCGAGCATGCGCGTCGAGCCGGCGACCTGGTTCACCCAGTCGCGTGTGGCCATCGTCTGCTCCGCGGTCAGGATTTCGGCCGACTCCGATTCCTGGATATTTTTCGGCGGCCGATTCGGCAGCCCCGGGCCCTGCGGCAGCGCGGCCGAGTTGTTGTTCGTCATGATGGCCACCGTCACCTGGCTGTCCAGGTAGACGTCCTTCATGTACTGCGCGAGATGGAAGTTGGAGTTCAGGTTGGGCAGGCCGATCAGCGCCGGGTTCCACGGGAAGTTGACGCGACCCAGTTCGTCGGGAATGTCGGCTGGGTTGAGCGTGGAATGAACGCCCTGCGCAATGTCGCGCAACACGTTGCCCGGGCCGACGCGGCTCGAGCGGATGATGTGCGTCTGGTCGTCGAAGACGAACAGGTCGCGCGGCGGGCCGCTCTCGGCGTAGGCCGAAGGGACGAACATTTCGATCGGATCGACGTCGAAGAAGCGCCCGAAGACCTCGTTCATCGCGATGAAACTCGCGGCAAAGCCGCCGCTCGAGGCGAGGAAATTGCGGCGCGACGTGCCAAGCTTCTTCGCCGCGTGCGCCGACAGTTCGCCCAGGCGCACTTCGACCTGGCGCTGCTTGTCGGTCTGCACGATCGGCATGTATTCGCCGTTGGACACCATTTGCGTGGGGATCGGCGAACGCACGCTGTCGAAGTGATCCGCCGGCGCGACGCGGCTTTGCTGCGCGTCGCTGAACCAGGTGTCCTCTTCGCGGAATTCCGGCTTCTTCTCGGGCATCGTCTTTCGGTTGGCCAACTCGTTCTCCTCGGTGACTCTTCGTCCGCGCCGCACGCAGCGCCTGACTGGAAGCGCCGTTCCCCGGCGCGTGGGAAGCGCGCGGCTCTGCTTGTGCCGGCGTCGCTTCGCGGTCGAGTCTAGGAACAAGTGTTTGATTTGAATCGGGCGCGAATCAAACAATCTCGCTTTTCCGATAGGAAGCTCAAGACTTCGAAAATCTGGTTGCCTCTCAGCCTCTCAGCCTCTGAGCCGATTCCCTATCGGTTTCTCGCCCGGAGTATCGGAAATTCGACATTACTTCGGCCGCCAGTGGCAGACGTGGCGATGCGCCTCGTACGATCAATGACAGCACGGCGCGGACTGTTTTGCGCAGGCGACCGCACGTCGTTCGCGCAGCGATTCCGCCCAGGCCAGTTCCATCCTCAAATAGAAGGAAGAGAGACAGACCCATGAACAAGCTTCGAACTACCCTTCTGGCGAGTTGCGCCGCGTTGGCGTGCACGCTGGTGCAGGCGCGCGTGACGCGCATCGTCATCGATACGACGACGCCGCTCGCCAATCCGGCAGACGCCGCCAAGCCCTACCAGGAGCTGACCGGCCGCGCCTTCGGCGAACTCAACCCGAGCGACCGGCACAACCGGGAGATCACCGACTTGAACCTCGCGCCGCGCAATGCGCGCGGCAACGTCGAGTACATCGCGAGCATCCGGATTCGCAAGCCCGTTGACATGGCCAACACGAGTGGCCTGATGTGGCACGACGTGCCGAATCGCGGTGGCAATGTGGCGCTCAGCAGCGACCTGTTTGCCGCGGGCGACCTGCACTTGCTCAGCGGCTGGCAGGGCGACAACGCCGGCGCCACGGCAGTTCCCGCCCGTGTGACTTGCCTGCCGCCTTACGCCGCAGGAAGCGCTTGCGCGTCGGCGCCCACGTTCGCCAACCACTACGTCAGGACGCCCGTGGTGGCCGGGGTTACCGGCACGATGCTCGGCCGCATCATCAACCGCAGCGGCCTGGCGGCGGCGCCGCTCAACGTGATGGGCAACCCGATTCCGTATTTCCCGCTCGACGTGAACAGCAACGCCGGCGCGGTGATGAGGACGGTGCTGCATGAATCCATCAACGGCAAGGTCACCTACGGCCCCAGCGTCGCGAACAGCGATTGGAAGTTCTGCGGCGGCGGCACCTTCGCCGCGCCCACGCCGGTCACCGTGCTGCCCGTCAACGTGTGCATGAAAGACGGCTTCGACCCGACCAAGCTGTACCAGGTGACCTACACCGTGAAAGACCCATACGTGCTGGGCGCGGGCACCGCGGCGTTTCGCGACGTGCAGTCGTTCTTCCGCTATGCGTCGGCAGACGACTTCGGCACTCCCAATCCGGTAACCGG
>JBEBHW010000642.1:0-2817 GCA_040081145.1 Burkholderiaceae bacterium | reverse complement strand
GAATGACATTGAGCGCTGCTCCCGAACCCCCGCATGGCCGCCGCGAGGCGGCCATGCCTTTCATCCTGATCACGGTGCTGATCGACATGATGGCGATTGGCCTCATCGTGCCGGTCTTGCCGCTGTTGGTCGGCACGTTCACGTCGTCGCCCACCGAGCAGACTTTCTGGTTCGGCGCCGTCGCGCTGACCTTCGGCGTGGCGAACTTCTTCGCCTCACCGGTGCTCGGTGCCTTGTCCGACAAGTACGGCCGCCGCCCAGTGCTGTTGCTGGGCTTCTCTGGCCTGGCGGCGAGCTTCATCGTCACCGGTCTGGCGACTGCGCTGTGGATGCTCATCGCGGTGCGCCTGTTCAGCGGCGCGATGCAGTCCAACGCCGCGGTGGCCAACGCCTACGTCGCCGACATCACCGCGCCGGAAGACCGTGCACGGCGTTTCGGCCTGCTCGGCGCGATGTTCGGCCTGGGCTTCACGCTCGGGCCGGTGATGGGGGGGCTGCTCGGTTCGATCAACGTGCACTTGCCGTTCTTCGCGGCGGGTGCGCTGGCGGTGCTCAACTGGCTTTACGGCTACTTCGTCCTGCCCGAGTCATTGCCCAAGGACCGGCGAAAACCCTTCGAGTGGAAGCGCGCGAATCCGTTCAGCTCGCTGCGCGGCTTGAGTCAACTGACAGGCGTGGGGCCGCTCGTTGCCGTGATCGGCCTGGCGTCGCTCGCGCAGTTCACGCTGCACAACTCCTTTGTCCTGTACACGACGTTCAAGTTCGGCTGGGGCCCGCAGCACAACGGCTGGGCGCTCTTCACGGTGGGGCTGATGTCGGTGCTCGTGCAAGGCTTTTTGCTCAAGCACCTGCTGAAGCGATTTTCCGCGCGCGTCTTGGCGACTTTCGGTCTGGCCGCATCTTCACTCACCTACTTCGCGTTCGGCGCGGCAAGCGAGGGTTGGATGATGTTTGTCATCATCGTCCTGGGCAACCTTCTCGGCGGGGGTGCAGCGGCGGTGATTCAGAGCCAGGTGTCCAACGCCGCCGACGCGCGCAGCCAGGGCCAGACCATGGGGTCGGTCGCCGGACTGAACAGCCTGATGGCGGTGATCGCTCCGGTCGTCAGCGCGCCTCTGCTCGGCATGGTCTCGCACCTGAGCCCGGGCGACTGGCGCATCGGCTTGCCGTTTTACTTCTGTGCGGCTTTGCAATTGATCGGCACCGTGATTGCGGCGCGCTACTTCCGGCGCGCGGCAATGCAGAGCCGGGCCGCCGTTGCGTGAGGGGCGCATGCACGACAAGATCCTGATTCTCGACTTCGGCTCGCAGGTGACGCAACTCATCGCGCGGCGCGTTCGCGAAGCGCATGTCTATTGCGAGATCCATCCGAACGACGTGAGCGACGCCTTCATCCGCGAATTCGCGCCGAAGGCGATCATCCTGTCAGGCAGCCACGCGTCGACTTATGAAGACCACGAGCTGCGCGCACCGCAAGCGGTGTGGGACGTGCGCGTGCCGGTGCTCGGCATCTGCTACGGCATGTTCACGATGGCGGTGCAGCAGGGCGGCAAGGTCGAGGCGAGCAGCCACCGCGAGTTCGGCTACGCCGAAGTGCGCGCGCATGGTCACACGAAGCTTCTCGCCGGGATCGAAGACTTGGAGACGCCCGAACACCACGGCATGCTCAAGGTGTGGATGAGCCACGGCGACAAGGTCACCGCGTTACCGCCGGGTTTCAAGCTGATGGCAAGCACTCCGAGTTGTCCGATCGCCGGAATGGCCGACGAAGCGCGCGGCTACTACGGCGTGCAGTTCCACCCCGAAGTCACGCACACGCTGCAAGGGCGTGCGCTCCTGAACCGATTCGTCCTCGACATCGCCGGCGCCAAGCCCGACTGGGTGATGGGCAACTACATCGACGAGTGCGTGGCGCGCATTCGAGCGCAGGTCGGCAACGAACACGTGATCCTCGGGCTGTCAGGCGGAGTCGACTCCAGCGTCGCCGCGGCCTTGATCCACCGCGCGATCGGCGATCAACTGACTTGCGTCTTCGTCGACCACGGCCTGCTGCGCCTGAACGAAGGCGCACAAGTCATGGAGATGTTCGTCGGGCGCCTCCACGCCAAGGTGGTTCACGTCGACGCGAGCACGCAGTTCCTCGGCGCCCTGGCCGGGGTGACGGATCCGGAGGCGAAACGCAAGATCATCGGCCGTGAGTTTGTCGAAGTCTTCCAGGCCGAGGCAAACCGACTCAAGCGCGAGACCGGCGGTTCGGTGAAGTGGCTGGCTCAAGGGACGATTTACCCCGACGTCGTCGAATCCGGCGGAACGAAGGCTAAGAAGGCGACGTCGATCAAGAGCCACCACAACGTGGGCGGCTTGCCGCAGACGCTGGGCTTGAAGCTTCTCGAGCCGCTGCGCGAACTGTTCAAGGACGAGGTGCGCGAACTCGGTGTGGCGCTCGGCTTGCCGCACGACATGGTGCACCGCCACCCGTTCCCCGGCCCGGGCCTGGGCGTGCGCATACTCGGCGAAGTGAGGCGCGAGCACGCCGACCTGTTGCGCCGTGCTGACGCGATCTTCATCGAAGAATTGCGAAGCGCGCGCGACGCGGCGAGTGGCAAGTCCTGGTATGAACTCACGAGCCAGGCATTCGCCGTGTTCCTGCCGGTCAGAAGTGTCGGCGTGATGGGTGACGGCCGCACCTACGAACACGTCGTCGCGCTGCGCGCCGTGCAGACCAGCGACTTCATGACCGCCGACTGGGCCGAGCTGCCGTATGCGCTGCTCAAGAAAGTGTCGAGCCGCATCATCAATGAAGTGCGCGGCATCAAC
>JBEBHW010000641.1:0-2817 GCA_040081145.1 Burkholderiaceae bacterium | reverse complement strand
CGCCACGTCGACCAGATGGCGCCCGACAAAGCGCGTGCCGCCGATGATCAACAGTTTCATCACGCCATGGCCGGTGTCGCTGCGCCCGCACGCAGCAGCTCCTGGCGCGACACCGTCGCCGCGTCGAACGCGCCGATCAGCCGATCCAGGGCCAGGTGCGCGCTGCGCGAATGGTCGCCCTGAAAGTTGCACACAAACACGTCGATCGTCACCGCGCCGAGTTCGGGCCAGGTGTGCACCGCCAGGTGCGATTGAGCGAGCAGCACGACACCGGTGATTCCTGCCGGCGCATCGGGCCTCGCGTGCGGATCGCGCGCGAAGCGGTGGAACAACTCGCCCACCGCGTGCAAGCCCGCGTCGTGAACCGCAGCCAGGCACAACGTGCGCAGCAAGTCGGTATCGGTCATCACGGGCTGCGAGGCGGCGCAGCCGCGCAGGTCGGCAGTGAGGTGCAGGCCTTGCATCGCGCGCATTATCTAGGAGCCTGCCGGGCGTTGAGTCGGGCCCGTAAAATGCGCCGCTTCACTGCCCGTTTCGCCATCCGGGCCATCACCTCAGCGTCGCACCGGGAGCCGCATGCTTGTCGCCAATGCCACGACCACCTTGATGGCCAACGCCATCCGCGCGCTCGCGATGGACGCCGTCCAGCAGGCGAATTCCGGGCACCCCGGTGCGCCCATGGGCATGGCGGAAATCGCGGTGGCGGTGTGGGGCCGTCACCTCAAGCACAACCCTTTGAGCCCGCATTGGCCGGACCGGGACCGCTTCGTCTTGAGCAACGGCCACGCGTCGATGCTTCTTTATGCACTGCTGCACCTGACGGGCTACGACCTGCCGATGAGCGAGTTGCGCAATTTTCGGCAACTCCACAGCAAGACGCCCGGGCACCCGGAAGTCGGCCTGACTCCCGGCGTGGAAACGACGACCGGCCCGCTCGGCCAGGGCCTGGCGAACGCGGTCGGAATGGCTTTGGCCGAAAAGCTGCTTGCCGCCGAGTTCAACCGCGACTGGCACCGAATCGTCGACCATCACACCTACGTTTTCCTCGGCGACGGTTGCCTGATGGAAGGCATCAGCCACGAGGCCTGCGCACTCGCCGGCGCGTGGCGCCTGAACAAGCTGATCGCCATCTACGACGACAACGGCATCTCGATCGACGGCAAGGTCGAGCCGTGGTTCATCGACGACACGCGCAAGCGCTTCGAAGCCTATGGCTGGAACGTCATCGCCAACGTCGACGGGCACGACGCCGACGCGGTCGACGCCGCGGTGAACAACGCAAAGCGCTCGGACCGGCCGACGTTGATCGGATGCAAGACGACGATCGGCAAGGGCTCGCCGAACCGCGCCGGCACGGCCAAGGCGCATGGCGAGGCGCTTGGCGGCGACGAGGTGAAGCTCGCGCGCGAGGCCTTGGCTTGGCCGCATGAGCCCTTCGTGATCCCCGAAGACGCGTATTCGCTGTGGGACGCGCGCCCGCGCGGCCACACCGGCGAAAAAGCCTGGCGCAGCGCCTTCGAAAAATACCAGGCGACGTATCCCTTGCTCGCCGCAGAGTACACGCGGCGCATGCGCGGCGAACTGCCCGACGGCTGGGCGCAGGCCGCGGCCGAAGTTGCGCTCGCGGCGCACACCAAGGGCGAGACGGTGGCGAGTCGCAAGGCGAGCCAAATCGCGCTCGAAGCTTTCACCAAACTCCTGCCCGAGCTGCTGGGCGGCAGCGCCGACCTGACGGGCTCGAACCTGACGAACACGAGTTCGACGCCGCCACTGCGCATGCAGGCCGACGGCACACTCCAACTCTTCGAAGCCAAAGGCGGGCGCCACATCAACTACGGCGTGCGCGAATTCGGCATGGCCGCAGTGATGAACGGCGCGGCGCTGCACGGTGGTTTCATCCCCTACGGCGGCACCTTCCTGACGTTCAGCGATTACAGCCGCAACGCGATTCGCATGGCGGCGCTGATGAAACAGCGTGTCGTCCATGTCTTCACGCACGACAGCATTGGCCTGGGCGAAGACGGGCCGACGCACCAGAGCGTGGAGCACGCGGCGTCGCTGCGCCTGATTCCGGGGCTGGACGTCTGGCGCCCGTGCGACGCCGCGGAAACCGCGGTCGCCTGGACCTGCGCCATCGAGAACCGGCAGCGCCCGAGTGCACTGCTGCTGTCGCGCCAGAACATCACGTACGCGCCCAAGCCGGGCCTGGACGGCATTCGCAAGGGCGGTTACGTGCTTGCCGAGCCCAGCGAAGTGGGGCTGAAGAAGGCTGCGCAGGCGGTGATCATCGCCACCGGCTCGGAAGTGCCGCTTGCCTTGCACGCGCAGGCTGCGTTGGCCAAAGACGGCATATCGGTGCGGGTCGTGTCGATGCCTTCAACAAGCGTCTTCGATCGCCAAAGTGCCGCCTACAAGAGCAGCGTCTTGCCCCAGGGCGTGCCACGCATTGCGGTTGAAATGGGCGTGACCGACGGCTGGTGGAAATACGGCTGTGCCGCGGTGGTGGGGATCGACACCTATGGCGAATCGGCGCCGGCGCCGGCGCTGTTCAAACATTTCGGGTTCACTGCGGAAAACGTCGCGGACACGGTGCGCGTCGTCGTCGGCGCGTCGGCTAGCGTCTAGCCTCATCACTACGGGAATCATCATGACCATCAAAATCGGCATCAACGGCTTCGGGCGCATCGGGCGCATGGTGTTTCGCGCCGCGGTGCAGAACTTCAAGGACATCGAGGTCGTGGGCATCAACGACCTGCTTGAGCCCGACTACCTGGCGTACATGCTGATGTACGACTCGGTGCACGGGCGCTTCAAGGG
>JBEBHW010000640.1:0-2820 GCA_040081145.1 Burkholderiaceae bacterium | reverse complement strand
CGTGCGCGCGCTGGGTCGTGACACCGCTCCCGGCTCGGCCGGCTTCAACGGCCTGATTCGCTACAGCCTGGCACGAGAGGGCAATCCGAACCAACACCCCTACCTGCGCACCATGGAAGCCGCGACGCTGCACTGCCAGGCAGCGGTGCGCGCGTTTGTGCAACTGCGCCAAAGCGGCTTCACCCCCGATGCGATCCTCGCGCACCCGGGGTGGGGCGAAACGCTGTACGCGAAAGACGTCTACCCGAACGCCAAACTCATCCACCTGTGCGAGTGGTTCTACAACTCATCAGGCGCCGACCTTGGCTTCGACCCCGAATTCCCGGTCACGCTGGACGACCGCACGCGGGTTCGCACCTGGAACGCGCTGCACACGCTGAACCTGACGAACTGCGATGTGGGAATCGCCCCGACGCATTGGCAGCGCCAGCAGCATCCGGAAATCTTCCAGTCCAAGATTCGGGTCCAGCACGAAGGCATCGCGACGCATGTGCTCACGCCTGACCCGAAGGCGATCGGCGTCACGCCCAGCGGCGTGGTGCTGCGTGCGGGCGACCCCGTCGTCACCTTCGTCGCGCGCAACCTCGAGCCCTACCGGGGCTTCCACATCTTCATGCGTGCGCTGCGACGAGTTCAGCGCCAGCACCCGACCTGCCACGCCCTCATCGTTGGGGGCGATGGGGTGAGCTACGGCAAGAGGCCCAAGGATGCGCCGACCTGGCGCGAGCAATTGCTGCGCGAAGTGAAGCTCGACCCGAGTCGCACGCACTTCCTCGGCCGCCTGCCGCACGCCATGTACCTGCGCGTGCTGCAACTGTCGGCGGCGCATGTCTACCTCACCTACCCGTTCGTGCTGAGCTGGTCGCTGCTCGAGGCGATGAGCTGCGGCGTGCCGATCGTCGCATCAGACACCGCGCCGGTGCGCGAGGTGATACGCGATGGCGTGAACGGACGCTTGGTGCCGTTCTTCGACGCCGAAGCGATTGCGGGCAGCGTCGTCGACGTGATGCACACGCGCAAGGCGCAGATACCGATTCGCAAGCGGGCCCGGGCCCATGCGCAGCGATTCAGTCTGGCGGCGGGCTTGGCAGGCTACGAGCGCGCGATTGGCAGCAATGTCGCTGATACCGCTGCCGACCCGTCAAGGGCTCATCTTGTTCGAGGGGGAGTGCATGAGCTGGTTTGAAACGTTGATGGTGTTCTTCGTCGTTCCGAACATCGGCCTGTTGTACTGGCTGATAGTCCTTGCTGCGCTCATTGCGGCGCTGTGGTGGCCCAAGACGCGGCGGGGCAAGACCCTTGCGGCGGTCGTTGTGGTGGGTGGTTTCGCGGTCCTTCCGGCAAGTGCACTACTCGAAGACCGCAAGGTGCGTCAAAGGTTGGAACAGGCGATGGCGAGCTTTGAGGAGCGGTGCAAGGGCGCGGGCGAGAAGATCCATCGCACGGTCGAGAACGTCGAGGGCGTGGTGTGGATGAAGTGGCGCGAGGACACGAACAATGTGTCCGACCAATTCAAGCTGGACGATCCCTATGGATTTGACTGTGGTGGCAAGGACTGCATTGAGCGGTTGCTGCGGGTGACTGCGGGCGCGGACCTGAACCCTGAGGATGCCAAGCGGCACCGCACAGGGTATCGGTTCGTCGAGAGCACCGATCCCAAAGACGGAAAGACGTACCGCTATTCCGGTGTCATCGGCGTCACCCACGTCCGGACACCTGCGCAGATCGAGGAGTACAAGCGCAATTCGCGCGGCGCTGATCCGGGGCCGAACGTGTACGGATTCAAACTTGAGCGCCAGCCGATCGAGGCTTTCACCGCGCGCTACGGAATCACCTGGGACGATATCTCCACCCGCGAAGATCGCGAACGCTGGATCGCCGGCGGGTCGCTCAAGGTGATCGACCTGAGGACCAATGAAGTCATCGCCGAGCGCGTGGGCTTCATGATCGACCGCGGGCAGGGAAGCAAGGCGGGGTTTCGGTCGCCGTGGTTGTTCGCAGTCAACAACGCATGTCCTGAGTTCCCGCAGGTCGGCCCCACCGACCCGCGCCGCAATCGTGGCTACGTCAACACCCAGACACGCCAGTTCGCAATCAAAGTCCTTACACCCGCGACAGGAGACTAATCATGAGCAACCCGACTATCGCAACCCTGCTCAAGTACGTCAACCTGCAGATGGCTGCTGAGGCGATCTTCGAGCCCGACTTTGCCGGACCGATACCCGCTTCAGAGCTCACCGACGGTAACAATCGGGCAAGCCGGTTTACCCCGACTCAAGCAGCTCAGTTCATCTCTGACGGCTGGATCGTCCTGGCCCACCAGTTCAACACCGCGACCGGGTTCAGCGGAACGCTGTTCAAGAACACGCAGACCAATGAACTCGTGCTCTCCTTCCGCTCCACTGAATTCGCCGATGACGCCGCACGCGATACCCAAGCGACCGGCAAGATGGAGATCAATCCCCACGGCTGGGCATTCGGCCAGATCGCCGACATGAAGACGTGGTTCGATCAGCTCAACGCAGCCGGTGGCCCGCTCGCCGCAGGCCAGAGTTTCGCGGTCACCGGCTACAGCCTCGGCGGGCACTTGGCCACCGCGTTCAGCCAACTCGGACTGGGCTCGGGCCGGGTCACTGGAACATACACCTTCAACGGCGCCGGAGTCGGAAGCGTCAATGCCGGCGCCTCGCTGGCGCAAACGATCGACCTGTTCCAGCAGCGCCGAACGCAGGGCAGCGCCGCCGAATTCACCAGAGTGCAGATCGCGCGCAGCGCCTCGACAGACCAGCTCGGCGCAGACCAGACCGCGCAGTCCGGTGC
>JBEBHW010000639.1:0-2832 GCA_040081145.1 Burkholderiaceae bacterium | reverse complement strand
GAGACAGCACCAGGTACTGCGCCGCGTCAAAGTCGCCCGGCCCACTGCCCCAGGAGCTGCGCAGCACGGTATAGCCGCTGGCGCCGAAGTGCACGGCGCGGTGCGTCGGCGCTCGGCCTAGCGCGCCGCGTGTGGCGACCCAGCGCATGTCTTCGCGGCCGTAGAGCTGCGCGCCCAGGGCGAGCACCGGCAGGAAACTGCGCGCGTCGCCATCCGACAAGCTGGGCACGATGCCGTCGGGTTTGTGCACATGCATGCTGAACTCGAGCGCGTGCCCCAGCAGCTTGTCCATCTCCGGCGGCACCGCAACGCGATGGCGCGCCGCCAGGGTGCGAACGTTCAGCCAGTTGCGCAGCGCGAGGTGGTGATAGTCGGTGGAAAGCTCGCAGTGCACACCGTCGGCGAGCAGGTCAGCACGCAGGTTGATCAGTGTTTCTTGCAACGCAAACTCGCGCCATTGCGCAGAGCGCTTCATCTCCGGGAATGCGACACCGGCAAGGAAAATCGCATACAGCTCGAGCGTGCGGTGGTTGCGCTTGGGCGTGAGGTTGGCGCAGAGGAACTCCACCTGCTCGTGCAGTGAGTCGAGCAGACACCGAAAGAAATCGGGGGCGATCGGCGCCACGTGACGCGCACCGTGGCACGCGAAAGCGCACAAGCTGTAGATCCAGTTCTGCACGCGCCGGCCGGTCACGTCGGCAGCGATGAAACCGGGTGGCGTGCTCTGCATCCAGCCGCCGAGCAATTGCGCCCAGCGTTTGGCATAGCGCTCGTCGCCGCTTGCCAGATAGGCGCGCCCCAAGCCGGCCGCGTAGTAGAACTTGTGCAGCAGGATGTGCCACTCGATATCCGTGCTCGGGTTGTGCAACCAGGCCAGCGGCTCGGGCAGCGCGTGCGTCTCGCCGTTGAACTCGAAACGCCCGAGGGTGATCGCGTCGATCTTGGCGGCGCTGCATTCTTCCTCGTCGACGATCAGCTCGATGTGAACCTCGCGCGCAGAGCGGAAGTGCGCCAGCAGTTGGGCGTCGTCCAGCGCGGACCAAGCGGCGTGGAAGATCGATTCCCTGTCGGCGCGCCATTGCGGCGCGACAGCGGCGGGCATCGTGGCAACTTCGTCCAGCGCGTTCATGCACGGGCCTGAGCGTGGGTATGCAAGCCGGTGCTGCCTTCGCGGGTGCGCCCGAGTTGTGCGACGAACAAATCGTGCAGCGCGATCGTCGTGCGGCGCGAATCGAAGCGCTCGCAAATGCGCTGCCGGCCCAGCATCGTCAGCCGGGCGTGCAACGCGTCATCCTCGATCACCCGCAGCAGTGCCTGCGCCAACGCGCCGGCATCGCGCGGCTCGACGAGCAAGCCGTGAACGCCGTCGTCGATCAGTTCCGGAATCCCGGAAATCGATGTCGACACGACCGGCAGGCCCATCGCCATGGCCTCGGCCAGGACGTTCGGGAAACCGTCGCGATCGCCGTCTTCCATGATCTGGCAGGGCAGCGCGAAGACGCGCGCCTGCGCGTAGATGCGGCGCAGTTCGTCCTGCGCCACGGCGCTGCGCAATTGCACGTGCGCGCTCAGTTCGAGTTGCTCGATGAGCCGCAGAATCGCTGCGTGAGCGCTGCCCATCTCACCCACGATGACGCAACGAAACGCCGCGCCTGCGTCGCGCAATCTGGCGCACGCTTGCACCAGATGGTCGAAACCCTTCTTCTCGACGAAACGGCCCACCGCAAGGATCAGCGGCGGCAACTCGTCACCCGCGCCTGCAGGGTTTTGCTGCTTGGGCGCCGGGGCAAACCAATCGGTGTCCAGGCCATGGTAGATCGCATGCACTTCATCGGGCCGCTCATGGCGGGCGCGCAATACGTGTGCGTTGGCGCAGGTGCAGGTGGCGACGAATCGCGCCGCGCCGAGCTTGCGCTCGAGCAACCGACCCGGGTTCAGCTCGGCCTGGTAGATGTCTTTGGCGTGGGCCGTGAAGCTGAAGCCGATCCCGGTCATGCGGCTGGCGAACCAGGTGATCGTCGCCACGCCGTGGCAAAAGTGGCCGTGCAAATGGCCCACGTCGCCGGCGCGTTGCACTTGGTCGGCGATTTCGCCGGCTTGCAGAAACTCCTTGATGTAGACCTTGCGCAGGCGTTTCCGGCCGGCTTCGTCGTGGCCACGATGGCGCCACGCCAGTGCCAACGCCGAACCCGCCGCGCCGAGCCAGCGCAGGGGGTGGCGCGACATGACCCGCAGGTGCGCGCGGCCAAACGCAGGCAGGTTCTGCGCGAGCCAGCGCGCGAGCGTGGTGCCCGATACCGAAGTGGCCTTGGGCAGGTAGCTGAGCGGCGCCCGAATCGCCGCCACCACTGGGTGCACCAGAGGCTCGTTCTCGCGCTTGATGGAAAACAGCCGCAGCGCCAGGCCAAGACGCTCGAGCTGATGAATCTCGTGTGTGATGAAGGTCTCCGACAAGCGCGGAAAGCCCTTCATGATGTAAGCAACTTTGGTGCGCATCGCAGTCCCCTCAGGCAACGGCGCGGCGGGCAGCGCGTGGTCGAGTCGGTGCAGGTCGAGCTGTGAGAGGATGCCCTCGTGTGGCTCATCGACAACGGCCTGCTCACGCCCGAGCGCCGCGCCGTGCTCGAGCGTGAAGTGGTGCCGCTCGGCGCGTTGCAGGAAGTGGTGCGCTGGGCTTTTGCCCTGCAGCCCCCCGCGCAGATCGCCACCGTCGTGGTGCAAGATGAGTTTTCCCACGATCTGGTGATGGCGTGGAACCAGGGCCAGTACCTCGCGTTCGACACCACCTGACTGGGCGCAATGAACGGGGTCTCCGTGTGGGACCATCAGCCC
>JBEBHW010000638.1:0-2851 GCA_040081145.1 Burkholderiaceae bacterium | reverse complement strand
GCGCACATACGGTGATCGGCCGCAGCCGCGCGAGCGCTTCGGCGACGCGCTCGAAGAGCATCGGGTCATGCGCGCCGCTCTCAAAACCAACGATGTTGTAGCCGGCGCTGAACACCGGCCGCGGCTGGCCGTCGGTCGCGGCGCTCAGCACGACGACGCGCACCGCGGGGTCGGCGTCGAGCTGCGAAAAGAAGCGCAGCAGCGTCTGCAGGTCAACGCCATGCAGGCTGTTGCGCTGCGCCGGGCGGCGTAGGCGAATCGTCGCCACGGCGCCGTCAAGGGTGAGACTTGGCGGGCCTTCGTCGACCCGCGGCTGCGCGGCGTTCATGATCGCCGTCTTGAAAGTTGCTGCGTCATTGCGCGTCGATGCCCGCGGCGTTGCCGCGCAACTCAGGCATCGAATTCGCGCTGCAGCGCATCGATGCTGTCGAGCACGCCACAGAACTTGTTGCCGAAATTCGAGAGCCGGTATTCGACGCGCGGCGGAATTTCCGGATACGCCTGCTTGTCCAGAATGCCGAAGCGAACCAGCTTGCTCAGGCGTTCGTTGAGGACCTTCTTCGACACGCCATCGATCGCGTGTTCCAGCGCGCCCGGGCGGTGCACGCCGCTGCGCACCGCGCCGAGGACCGCCAGCGACCACTTGCAGCCGACGATGTCTTCAACCATGCGAGCGACGTCGGCAGCGCGCGCGCCGGGGCTCGGATCACTCATCGATCGACACTCAAAAGTACCTGGGGCACCGTTTTGTACCTGCTGTTCAAGCGTGGGGTGGCGTGGTGGAATGCGCCGCCTCTCATCTTGAATTGTAGGAGTGCCCCATGCTGCACAAACTGACCACTCTGGCTGCCACACTCGCGATCGCTGCGTCGGCCCTGGCCGCCGACACCGCCGCCGTGCCTTACCCGACCGGCTACCGCAGCTGGACCCATGTGAAGAGCATGGTCATCCAGCCCGGCCACGCGCTGTACGACGCGTTCGGCGGCATCCACCACCTCTACGCCAACAGCAAGGCCGAAGCGGGCTACAAGAGCGGCAAATTTCCCGACGGCGCCGTCATCGTGTTCGACTTGCTGGAGGCGAAGGCTGCCGACAACACGGTGCAGGAGGGCGCGCGCAAGGTCGTGGGCGTGATGATGAAGAACGCCGCCAAGTACAAGGCCACCGGCGGTTGGGGCTATGAGGGCTTCAAGGGCGATTCGACGACGGAGCGTGCCGTGGGCAACAACGCAGCGACGGCGTGCTACCAGTGCCACACGGCGCAGAAGGACAAGGACTTCGTGTTCTCCGCCTATCGCAAGTAGGTTTTCCCCCAGGCGGGGGCCCGGCCGCAGCCGGGCCGCCCGACCGTAGACTGCGCTGCCAGGCTTGGCCACCCCACGCCACCGCACCGGAGCAGCGCACTTGAAATTTCAGATGGCGAAGAACTCGCTCTTCGCAGTATTGCTGCGTTCGCCGTGGTGGGTGAGCTTGGCCCTCGGCGCCGCGTTGGCGTTGGTCGCGGCGGCGTTCGTGCCGGATCCGTATCGCCCCATCGGTGTGCTGTCGGCCGTGCCGTTCATCGTGATCGCGGGAATCGCGGCGTGGCGCCAGTCGCGCCTGCCGAGTGCGGCACGGGTGCTGGCGACGCAGCAAGCGGTGAGCGTGATGGCGTGGGGCGACTTCGCGAAGCTGCTGGAGCAGGCGTTCGCGCGCGACGGCTACAGCGTGCAGCGCGGCACGCGCGACGCCGTGGACTTCGAGATCGAGCGCCAGGGCCGACGCATGATCGTCTGTGCAAGGCGCTGGAAGTCGGCGCGCACCGGCCTGGAAGTGCTGCGCGCGCTGCAAGCCGCGCGTGAAGACATCGGCGTTCCCGATGCGCTGTACATCGGCCTGGGCGAACTCACCGACACCGCGCGGCCCTTTGCGGCGCAGCACCGCATTGCGGTCTGGCGGATTGAAGAGCTGGCGCAGGCGCTGCAAGGCGCGCCGCTGCGCTCAGGCTGACGCGTCGCTCCAGCACCTCAGGATGCGCTCGCGCAGCGCCGCGTCGGGCAGCGGCCCCGTGCCGGCGCGCGCGTTGTCCGCCATGTGCGCCGCCTTGCCGGTGCCGGGGATCGCGCAAGTCACCACCGGGTGGCCGATGACGTACTTGAGCAGCAGCTGCGCCCAGCTCGTGCACTCGAGTTCCGCCGCAATCGGCGGCAGCGCAACGTGCTTCACCGAGCGCAACACCGCGCCGCTGCCCAGCGGCAGGTTCACGAGCACGGCGACGCCGCGCTCGGCGGCAAGCGGCAGCAGGCGTTGCTCGGCGGCGCGGTCGGCGACGGAGTAGTTGAGCTGGACAAAGTCGAGCGGCTCGGCGCGCAGCACGGCTTCCAGATCGGCGTAAGCGCTCGAGGTGTAGTGCGTCACGCCGAGGTAGCGGATGTGCCCGGCGGCCTTCCAGTCACGCAGCGTCGCCAAATGGATTTGCCAGTCGAGCAGGTTGTGCACCTGCATGAGGTCGATGCACTGCGTTCGCAGCAGCTTCATCGACTGCTGCATCTGTTTGACACCGGCGTCGCGCCCACGCGTCCAGACTTTGGTGGCGATGAACGCGCGCGGGCGTGCCGGCGGCGCACTCAGCAGCGCGCCTGTTGTCGCCTCGGCCCGGCCATACATCGGCGAGCTGTCGATCACGGATCCGCCCGCGCCGAACAGTGCGTCGAGTACGCCGGGCAAGTGTGCGTGCTTGGTGTGGCCTGCCGTCACGTCGAAGCCGACGTAAGTGCCCAGGCCGATCACGGGCAGCGCTTCGCCGCTGCTGGGGATGGGGCGGGTATGCATGCGCGCTCGGTCCTTCAGCGATAGAACGCTTCGACCTTGC
>JBEBHW010000039.1:0-12366 GCA_040081145.1 Burkholderiaceae bacterium | reverse complement strand
AGGGTGCGCCGCAGCGAAGCCGAAATCGCACGCATGCGCACCCAGGTGGGCATGGTGTTCCAGAGCTTCAACCTGTTTCCGCACATGACGGCGCTGAAGAACGTGGCGCTCGGCCCCGTGCGCGCGCTGGGCACGCCGCGCGCGCAGGCCGAGGAGTTGGCCGCTTCGCTGCTGGCGCGCGTCGGCCTGGCGGACAAGGCAGACGCGCTGCCGGGGCGGCTTTCCGGCGGGCAACAGCAGCGCGTCGCGATTGCCCGGGCGCTGGCGATGAGACCGAAGGCGATGCTGTTCGACGAGGTGACTTCGGCGCTCGACCCCGAACTCGTGGGCGAAGTGCTCGACGTGATGCGCCAGCTCGTTCACGAGGGCATGACGATGGTCATCGTCACGCACGAAATGGCGTTCGCGCGGGCCTTTGCAAACCGCGTGATCTTCATGGCCGAAGGCGAGGTCATCGAACAGGGCGAGCCGGGGCAGTTGTTCGACAACCCGCAAACGCAACGCCTGCAAACCTTTCTGAAGCGTTTCAAGCAGGGGTACCAGCTGTGAGCGCCCCTGGGAAGCGAGCTGGGCCGCTCAGCGGCCTGCGCGTCATCGATGCCGGAACCATGATCGCCGGGCCGCTCGCCGCGACGCAGCTGGCGGACTTCGGCGCCGATGTGATCAAGGTCGAACTGCCCGGCGTCGGCGACTCGATGCGCCATTGGGCGCCGGTGAAAGATGGGCACTCGCTGTGGTGGAAGGTGATCGCGCGCAACAAGCGGCTGTTGACGCTCACGCTCTCCAAGCCCGAGGGCCAGGAGATCTTTCGCGACGTCGTGCGCGGCGCGGACATCGTGATCGAAAACTACCGCCCTGGTACCTTCGAGCGCTGGGGCTTCAGCTACTCGGATCTCGCTGCCATCAACCCCGGCCTGGTGCTGGTGCGCGTGTCCGGCTTCGGCCAGACCGGCCCCTACGCGAAGCGCGGCGGTTACGGCACGATCGCCGAAGCGTTTTCGGGCATCCCTTCGTTCACCGGGTTTCCGGATCGGCCGCCCACGCTGCCGGGCTTTCCGATGGCGGATTCGGTGGCCTCCACATTCGCCGCAATGTCGGCGATGTTCGCCGTCTACAACCGCGATCACCACGGCGGCAAAGGTCAGGAGATCGACGTGAGCTTGTACGAGCCGCTGTTTCGCCTGGTCGAGGCGCAGGTCATCGGCTTCGATCAGCTGGGCATCGTCAAGCAGCGCCAGGGAAATCGCCTCGCCGAGGATTCGCCGCGCAACACCTACCGCACGCGCGACGGCCGCTGGATCGGCATTTCGGCGAGTTCGCAGCGCACCTTCGAGCGCCTCGCCGCGGCGATCGGCATGCCCGAGCTCATCACCGATCCGCGCTTCGCCAACAACGTCGTTCGTGCAGCGAACGACGTGGCGCTCGACACGCTGATCGCCGACTGGTTTGCGCAGCGCGATTGCGACGCCGTGATGCAGCTCTTCGAGCGGGCCGACGTCGTCGCCGGCCCGGTGCTCGACATTCGCGACATCTTCAAGGACCCGCACTATGCGGCGCGAGGCAACATCGTGCGCGTCGACGACGACGACTTCGGCACGGTGCAAATGCAAGGCGTCGTGCCGAAGTTCAAAGACACGCCGGGAGAAGTGCGCCATTCCGGGCGCGCGCTCGGCGCCGACAACCGCGCGATCTATATCGACCAGATGGGCATGTCGGAAGCGCGTTTCAGCGACCTGCAGGCCCGGGGAGTGATCTGAAATGGCATCTGTTTTCGAGGGCGTGCGCATTGTCGGTGCTGGCCAGACCGTGTATGCAAAACGCTCGGCGCATGGTGTACCGAGGCTGCTCCATCAAGCCGGGTCGGCAGCGCTGCAAGACGCCGGCCTCTCGTGGGACCGCGTCGACGGTCTGGCCGTCACGTCGTTCATGCTGCCGCCCGACAACGTGGCGACGATTGCCGAACACTTCGGCATCGAAGCGCGTTTCCTGTTCCAGGGACTTTACGGCGGCGCATCTGGCGTGATCGGCATGGCACACGCGGCGCGCGCGATCCGTGACGGTGCGTGCGACGTCGTCGTCTGCGCCGCAGCCGACGCGTTCGACGTGGCCTCGCACAACGAGACGCTGGACCGCTTCAACGGCTCGGTGCGCGACTACATGTCGCCGCAAGGCTTCGGTGGCGCGAACGGCATGTTCGCGTTGCACACGCGCCTGTACATGGAGCGCTACGGCGCGACCCGCGAGGACTTCGGGCGTTTTTGCATCGCCCTGCGCGTCAATGCGCTGCGCAACCCGAACGCGATCTTCAAGGAACCGCTGAGCATGGACGCGTACCTGAACGCGCGCCCGATCGCCGACCCGCTGCGCCTCTACGACTGCGTGCTGCCCTGCGTGGGGGGTGACGCGATCGTTCTCGCGTCGGAGAAGATTGCACGTACGCTCAAAGGGCCGAGCCTGCGCATCCTCGCCGCCGAAGAATTGCACAACTACCCAGCCAATGACGTGTATGCGCTGCCGGGCGGTTGGGCGGGATTTGCGGACCGGCTCTATGCACGCGCCGGGTGTACGCCCCAAGACCTGCACTTCGCGCAGGTGTACGACGATTACCCGGTAATGTCGTTCATCCAGCTCGAAGGCTTGGGTATCTGCCCGGCCGGAACCGCGGCCCGCTTCGTCAAGGAGACCGACATCACGGTGGACGGACGCTTTCCGGTGAACACGGGCGGCGGCCAGCTCTCCGCGGGCCAGGCTGGCGCCGCGGGCGGGATGATCGGCGTCGTCGAAGGCGTGACGCAACTGCTCGGCAGAGCTGGCAAGCGCCAGGTGAAGTGTGAGCGCGGCGTGGTGTGCGGCTACGGCATGGTCGCCTATGGGCGCGGGCTGTCTTCCAGCGCGGCGATTCTCGAGCGCGTGCGTTGAAGAAAGGGCAGCCGCATGACCAAACCCCAGCCCCGCATCACCGAAGTAAGCCGGCCCTACTGGGACGGCCTGAACGAAGGCCGCATCGTGTTGCAGCGCTGTCTGCACGAGCCGTGCCGCCGCGCGATCTTCTATCCGCGCGTGTGCTGCCCGTTCTGCAAGCGCGCCGAACTCGAATGGGTTGATGCCGCAGGCACCGGGCGCGTGGTCTCGCACACGACGGTGCACCGCACGCACCACGACGGCTTCAACGCCGACGCGCCCTACGTGTTCGCTGCCGTAGAGCTTGCCGAAGGGCCATTGATGTACGCGCAGTTGCGCGGTATGCCCGTCGACGGCAGCTCGCTCGTGGGGCGAGCGGTTCGCGCCGGCTTCGTCGCGCACAGCCCGAACCGCAAGATGCTCGTTTTCGATTCGCTTCCTGCCTGAGGACGGACGCAACGCATGAAACCGATCGCCATGGACTTCGGGTCCGAAAACACGTCGCCCGTGCACCCGGCCTTCGTCGAGGCCGTCGTCGCGGCGAACCAGGGCTATGCGACGAACTTTGAAGCCGAGGCATGGACGGATCGTGCGCTGATCCGCCTGCAAGACTTCTTCGAAACCAGGGACCTTTCAGCCTTCACTGTGGCCACCGGCACGGCCGCGAACGCGATCGCCCTGGGCGCGATGGTGCCGCCCTACGGCTCCATCCTGTGCCATTGGGATGCGCACATCGTCACCGACGAATGCGGCGCGCCGGAGATGTTCAGCTCGGGCGCCCGGCAGATGCCGCTCGCCGGAGAGCACGGACGCATCTCGGTGCCGGCGCTCACGACGTTTCTGCAGGAAGCGCGAATCGGCGTCGTGCACGCGATCCAGCCGTCGGCCTTGAGCCTGACCAACCTCACGGAAGCGGGCACCGCTTACAGCCCCGACGAGACGGCGGCGCTGACGCGTGTCGCAGCGAAGGCAGGCCTCGGCGTGCATCTGGACGGCGCGCGCTTCGCGAACGCCGCGGCGTTCCACGGCGCGACGCCGGCGCAGCTGACGTGGAGGGCGGGCGTCGACGTCATCACCTTGGGCACGACGAAAAGCGGCTCGTTCGGCGCTGAAACCATCGTCAGCTTCACGCCGCGCTTCAACACGGCGCTGGCGTTTCTGCGCAAGCGCAGCGGCCACTTTGCGCCGAAGTCACGCTTTCTCGGCGCGCAGGTTCAGGCGTATGTCGAGAATGACTTGTGGCTGAAAAGTGCGAAGCACGCGAACCGCGCGGCACGGCGCATGGCCGACGGCTTGGCGGCGCTTCCCGGCGTGGCGCTGATTCATCCGAGCGAAGGCAACGAAGTGTTTGCGGCAATGCCCGAGGCGCTGAGCGATGCACTCGCCGCATGCGGCTGCAAGTTTCAGCGCAATTGGCGACTCCACCCGCAACACCACCGCTTCGTCTGTTCCTGGGCCACGGCGGATGCGGAAGTGGACCGCATGCTCGAGGTGTGCCGCGCGGCGAGTGGCGGCGCTGCGCTACACGCGCGCCCGGGTTGACGCGCATCGAAGTGCGGGGCCTCCGCCCAGGCGGTGATTGCGCCGAGCCTGCCGACCCTCAATGAGACGTTGAGCTTGCAGCGCTGCTTGCTACTTCAGCAAGCCTTCGGCCTTGAGGGTTTCCTGCACCTTCGGGCGCGCCCCGACCCGGCCCATGTAAGCCTTGATATTGGGCCGCTTGCCGAGATCGATCTTCAGCGGGTTGGTCCAGTTGAGCACGGTGAACAGATACGCATCGGCCGCAGTGAACTTGTCGCCCATGACGTACTGCTTGCCCTCGAGCGATTTCTCGAGCGGGTTCAGGCGCCGCTCGATCACGCCCATCTGCACTTCCTTCATTTCGGGCGTCATCTTCGGGTTGAACAGCGCGCCGAGCTGCTTGTGGACTTCAGAGGAGGCGAAGTTCAACACTTCCATCTGGTAAACACGTTGTCGTGGGAAAAGCTCCCGCCGTCGCGAGCTGCGCTTGAGAGGCCGCGGCGAAAAACAGGAACGCAGCATACTCCCGGACGATATTGCCGCCGGTGGGCGCGAGACCCGACCGCGGGAAAGCGCTGGGGTCATGAGGCCTCAAGGTTCGCCACAATCTCGTGCACGACGGAAACCCGATGGGCCGTTGGCGGTCGAGCAAATTCACACGAGGAACAACATGAAATCGTTTCCAGCTTGGATAGTGGCGTTCTGGGCAGCGGCCCTGCTGGCTTTGCCGGCGTCGGCAGAGGTCCGTGTCAAGCTGGAACCGGTTGCGGAGGGTCTCGTGCACCCGCTCGTGATGGCGTGGCCGGACGACGGCACGAAGCGTCGATTCATCAGCGAGCAGACCGGCGCGATCTGGATCCAGATGCCGAACGGCAAGATGTCGGCACGGCCGTTCATCGACCTGGCGGGCAAGATCGTCACGCTGGACCGCGAGTTCGACGAGCGCGGCCTGCTCGGCCTGGCGTTCCATCCCAAGTACAAGGAGAACGGCAAGTTCTACGTCTCGTACAGCGCGCCGAAACGCGCCGACGCGCCGCGCCCGGTGCGCCTGCACTGGAACCACACGATGCACATCTCGGAGTTCCGCGTCTCCAAGACGAACCCGAACGAGGCGAACCTCGCCTCCGAGCGCATCATTCTTCAGATCGACGAGCCGCAGTTCAATCACAACGGCGGCGCGCTCGAGTTCGGCCCGGACGGGTACCTGTACATCTCGGTGGGCGACGGTGGTTTCGCGAACGACAAGGCGATCGGCCACCACCCGACCAAGGGCAATGGCCAGGACACCAGCGTGTTGCTGGGCAAGATTCTGCGCATCGACGTCAACTCGGGCGACCCGTACGCGGTCCCGAGCGACAACCCGTTCGTTGGCCAGAAGGACTTCCGGCCCGAGATCTTTGCCTATGGTTTTCGCAACCCGTGGCGCATCTCGTTCGATATGGGCGGCACGCGCCAGCTGTTCGTCGCCGACGTGGGCCAGGACGCCTTCGAAGAAGTCGACATCGTCACCAAGGGCGGCAACTACGGCTGGAACATCATGGAAGGCAACCACTGCTTCAACCCTGACGATCCGAGCAACCCGCCGGCCAACTGCAACCGCACCGGGCTGATCCTGCCGATCGTCGAGTACCCGAACTTCAAGTCGCAGAAAGACGCAAAAGGCATCTCGATCACCGGCGGTTATGTCTACCGCGGCAAGGCGATGCCGGACCTGCAGGGCGCGTATGTGTTCGGCGACTGGAGCGCGGCGTTCTTCTCGCCCGAAGGCCTGCTCACCGTGGCGCGGCCGCCGAAATCGGGCAGCGGCGCGTGGACGATGGAGAACATCGTCGCGACCAACATGAGCCCGCTGAACCTGTACGTGCTCTCGTTCGCGCAGGACCCGGACGGTGAAATCTACGTCATGACGAGTTCCAACACCGCGCCGACGCGCGCCAACGACCGGATCTTCAAGCTCGTCCCCGCCAACTAGCCGTGGCCGGGTTGCTGCCGGCGCGCCGCCGAGACTCAGCTCTCGCGGCGACGCCATGAACCGACGCACATCACGTCGCGCCGCCCGGCTGCTGGCGCTGGGCTTGTGCGCACTCTCGATGGGGCGTGCCGCGGCGCAGATGTCCGAGCCGCCTTTTGACCTGACGCAGGCGGCGGTGATCGCCTCGGGAGAGGCGCTGTTCAACCGGCGCTGTGCGGGCAAGTGCCATGGGCGCGACGCCTACGCGGGCGAGGACGCGCCGTCGCTCTACGGGCGCTCGCACCTGACGCCGCCGATCGCCTACGTCATGATCAACTATGGCAAGCCGTCGACCGCGATGCCGCCGTGGAAAGACCGGCTCACCGACGAAGAGATCTGGCGCCTCGTCGCTTACGTCGTTTCGCTGCAAAGGCCCTGAGCAGCAAGGCTCAACGATCGGCCGGGGTTGCGACAACGCGGATGTACCGGTGTTAGTTCAAGTTGGCCGCGCTTGAACTCGCGCCGCACGCGGGCCGCGCTGCGAGCGGTGAGTCGGACGTCGCGCATCGAAAGCTGGCCGTTGAACGGTTGCGCATGGGAAGTGGTAGAGCGTGCCGTTGCGGCGAAGCGGGATTATCCTGATGGGGTCAATCCAGGCGCCATGAGAGCTGGAGCACCATTGAACGTTCGAAACCCGTTGTTGATGATGTTCGTTTGCGCTGCCGCGCTGCCCATATGCGCGGCAAGTCCACTCGCGGCGGAGGCTTCCGCCAATGCATGCCCGGATCTGACGGGTACCTACGAGGCAGTTCGTCCCGCGTGGATCGACCAGTTTCATCTGCACGTCACGGGCACGGTGCGGCCCAAGGGACAGACCCCTCAATTTGCGACGTTGCAACCCCGCACTGGCGGCTATGTGCTCATCTGGCACATGCCTCGGCAGGACGTGTTGGCGGGCGCGCGAAGGCTCGCGGATCGCGATCCCCACGCTTACGTCTTATGGCTGGACTTGGCATTACGCGATCCGACGTCGCCCTTGCCACCAGGCAGCACCGCGCAGTCGTGGGTCAATCAAATGGCGCACCATGGCCCGGTGTTTCGCGTGGACGCGGCGCTGCCGGTCAAGGAGTGCTCGGACGGGTGGGTGCGCGTCGAAACCCACGGGCGCAATGGCCCGCCCGATGTCGCAGGCGGCATGGATGGGACACGGGACGTCACGCTTTGGCTGCGGCGGGAGAAAGACGGTTCACTCGGACTCAGATGGGAAGAGCGGCGAAAGGTCGTCTTGATCGCGAGCGGACGCTACACCCATGAATTCTCCATTCCTCTGTGGTCATCGGATCACTTCGACCAATGGTCAGCCGTGCCAACGCCCGAACTCTCGCCCCTTCGCGAGGATCAATTACCGCCGCGCAATCGACCCAAGGGCCAGCTCTTGAAGTGCCAACTTGATCCTGCCCTTGAGAGCCAGTTTTTCGCGCGCCTGAGGACCAATTTGCCCGAGAAGGCGGCACACGTGAATGGTTCCCACGGCTTCTACCAAGGCCGGATACGCCCGGACGACAGCTGCGAGCCGATGCCGTTTTTCGTAACGATCAAAGCGCTGAATGCAGAGGACATCGCCAAGGTGGAGGCGTTTCTGAAGTCCGATCCGCTTTTCCAGCGGATGGAATCCAAGCAAACCCAAACCCTGCCAGATGGGCGGCTCAGCGTGGCATTCAAGATGTTGATGGTGCCGTAGCGAATCGGCGCAGAAAGCTGCGCAGCATCCGGCCCATGCGCGCAGCGAACGCCGAGATGGCCGTGGCAGTGGAAGTGCAGGGCTGATCGACGAGCGGGTTCGGATGCTGCTCGCGTACGATGCAGCCGTTTATTCCCACCCCGCCATGACCTGCCTGCCCCGCCTCAGCCTTGCCGTCCTGACCGCCCTCTTGATCGCCGGCCCCGCGGCGGCGCAATCCGCGGCAGGGCCGTCACCGCAGGCGATCCAGGCGCGCGTCACGGCCGAGGTGGCGCCCTTGCTCGAGACGCTGAAAGAACTGGTCGGCATCGAGTCCGGCAGCCGAGACCTCGAAGGTCTGGCGCGGCTGGCAGAGCAGATCGCCAAGCGCCTCGCGGCCTCGGGAATGGCGGTGCAGGTGCTGTCAACGCAAGCGCCTGAGTTCCACCCGCAGCTCAAGGGGGCGAAGCTGGGCAGCATGGTCTACGCCACCAAGCCCGGCAGCGGCCAGCGCAAGGTGCTCCTGATCGCCCACATGGACACCGTCTACCAGCGCGGCATGGGCGCGAAGCAGCCGTTTCGCATCGACGGCGAGCGCGCCTATGGCCTGGGCATCAGCGATGACAAGGGCGGCGTGGCGCTGATCCTGCACGCCGTGAAGCTGCTCGATCAGATGGGTTTCAAGGACTACGCACAACTGGGCGTGCTCATCAACGCCGACGAAGAGATCGGCTCGCCCGGCGCCGCAGCGTTCATCACGCAGCTGGGCAGCGAATACGACGCCGTCATGTCGTTCGAAGGCGGTGGCTTCAGCGAAGACTACGTGCGCCTGGCGACGAGCAGCATCGCCATCGTCGAGATGAAGGTCACGGGCAAGGCGAGCCACGCCGGTTCCGCCCCCGAGCGCGGCCGCAACGCCATCTATGAGCTGGCGCACCAGATGCTGAAAAGCCGCAACTTCGGCGACCCGGGCAAAGGCCTGCGCATCAACTGGACGGTCGTGAGCGGCGGCGACAGCCGGAACGTCATCCCCGCGAGCGCGACTGCGGTCGCCGACGTGCGCAGCCTGTCGAACAAGGACCTGGACCTGATGGAGGCGGCGCTGCGGGAGTCGATCAAGGACAAGCTGATCCCCGACACGAGCATCGACCTCAGCTTCTACCGCAGCCGCCCGGCTTTCGAGGCGAACGCCGTGTCCGTGACGCTGGCGCGCCACGCGCAGGCGATCTACCAGGAGATCGGCGCCAAGCTCGACATCCGCGAACGCGCCACCGGCGGCGGCACCGACGCGGCATTCGCCGGCCTGCGGCCCAAGGGTGGCGTGCTGGAGAGCTTCGGCCTGCGCAGCTTCGGCGCGCATTCGAACGACGACGAGTACGTCCTCATCCCCTCGATCGCGATGCGGCTCTACCTGGCGACGCGCATGGTGATGGACGTGGGCAGCGGGGTCGTGAAGTGGTGAGGAAGCCTTTTCACGGACCCTTGAGCTTCTTGATCATGGCCGCCCCCGTGAGCAGTTCCAGATGCGCTTCGAGCCGGATCACCCGGCTGGTGAGGTCTTCGATCTTCTGCTGCTGAGATTTCATCGCCTCGGCCTGCCGGTTCACCTTGTCTTCGAGCTTGATCATGGACGTGAGCGCACCCCAGATCTTGTCGGTGACGCCCATCAGGCCGCCTTTCGCGCCGGCGCTTTCGCCGCCTTCGCTTCCATGGCGGCGATGCGCCGGTTGCTCGCGTCGATGAAGCTCAAGGCATCATCGATCGCTGCGCCCGCACGGTCGGCAGCGTTCCTGGCGCTATCGGCCAGGTTGCCGAGCTCAGCGTCCGATTCGCCGGACCGGTAGGCGAAAGCACCGCGCCGCATCAACTCCGAAACCGGAATGTCCAGCTTCTTCGCCTTGGCCGCGATGGCTTTCTTGTCTTGGGCGGTTGCCTGCACGACGATCCGTTCGACTGCGCCTGCCATGTGAACCGCTCCGTCTATTGACTATGTCCATGGACAGTATATGTACATAGAATGGACCGGTCAAGCGCCGTTCGTGCAGGTCAACAGGTCGGCTCGGAAAGCATCAAGAGCCGTCGGTGTCGAAAGATCCTGCGATAGCAGCTTCGCAAGGTTGGCTACTGGGTATGAAGGATGGTAGGGCAGAATCATGAATCTGCGGGGGCGCCGCCTGCGCCGACCGCTCTGCGGAGCCCCTTGGTGAAGATCGAATCCATCAGACTGAAGAACTTCAAGGTGTTCCGCGACGTTCACCTGACCGGTATCCCGTCGTTCCTGGTCGTGGTCGGTGCGAACGGTTCTGGCAAGTCGACTCTATTTGATGTATTCGGGTTTCTGCACGATTGCCTCAAGGGCAACGTGCGTCAGGCGTTGGACAGCCGCGGCCGCTTTCGCGAGGTTTTGAGCCGCGATGCGCAGGACGACACTATCCTGATCGAAATTCAGTACCGGATGTGGATCACCGGCGTCGAGCGCCTGGTGACTTACTCTCTCGAAATTGGAGAGGAATCCGGTGCGGCGTATGTGCAGCGAGAAATTCTTCGCTACAAGCGCGGACGCTACGGCAGTCCCTACCGTTTCCTCGACTTTTCGAACGGTGAAGGCTACGCAATCACCAACGAAGAGGACTTCCAGAAGCCAGATGAAGGCCTTGAGCGGGAGGTGCAACGGGTCGCCCCCGGGACCTTGGCGATCAAGGGGCTCGGGCAGTTTGAGCGTTTCAAGGCGGCGAACGCGTTCCGGCAGCTGATCGAGTCATGGCATGTGTCCGACTTCCACATCAGCGCTGCCCGTGGGCGCAAGGAAGCGATGGGTGAGTCGGAGCACCTTTCTGAAACCGGCGAGAACCTGCCGCTCGTGGCGCGCTATCTATTTGAGCAGCATCCAGAGGCATTCCAGAGGATTCTGGAGGCGATGGCACGGCGCGTGCCTGGAATCGCCTCAGTGACGCCGGTGCCGATGGACGATGGCTTCTTGACACTGCGCTTTCAGGATGGTTCTTTCAAGACTCCATTCCTCGACCGCTATGTATCCGATGGCACCATCAAGATGTTCGCCTATCTGGTGCTGCTCCATGATCCGCATCCGCATCCGTTGCTGTGCGTCGAAGAGCCCGAGAACCAGCTCTACCCGAAGCTAATGGCGGAGCTCGCCGAAGAGTTCCGCCTCTACTCGAACCGCGGTGGGCAAGTTCTGGTGTCAACGCATTCGCCGGATTTTCTCAATGCCGTGGAACTCGACGAAGTTTGTTGGCTGGTGAAAAAGGCGGGCTCGACCCAAATTCAGCGGGCGCGTGACGACCAGCAAGTCGCGGCCTACATGAGTGACGGCGACAAAATGGGCCATCTGTGGAAGCAGGGCTTTTTCGGCGGAGCCGATCCTGAATGAAGGAACTGGTCTTCTTGCTCGAGGAGGAGTCCGCCAAAGCGATGCTGCAGGAATTGCTGCCGCGATTCCTCGACCCTGGAGTCCACCCGCGCCTCATTGCCTTCGAGGGCAAGCAAGACCTCGAGAAGCAAATCGTCAAGCGAATGCGTGGCTACGCGAACCCGAACGCTCGGTTCATCGTATTGCGGGATCAAGACAGCGCGCCGGATTGCAGAAAGATCAAGGCAAAGTTGAAGCGGCTTTGCGCGAATGCGGGGCGCGCGGCGGTCACGCTGGTACGCATCGCTTGTCGCGAGTTGGAAGCCTTCTACCTGGCCGACCTTCAGGCGGTTGAATCTGCCCTCGGCCTCAGTGGATTGCTTCGCCACCAGAACGCTGCGCGCTTTCGCGATGTCGATCGAGTGGAAAACCCAAGCCACGAGCTCACGAGGTTGACCAAAGGCGCCTATCAGAAGGTGAGCGGGTCGCGGCGGCTTGGGCAGCACTTGAGCATCGACAATGAGCGATCGGCAAGCTTCAGGAATTTGATCGCGGGAGTGCGACGGATGGAGCAGGAACTGCTGCTATTGCCGAACTCTCATTGACAGCAAAGGTTCCATTTCCCAATCCCCGTGTCGGTGGTACCCATCAATCGAGCGTTCGCCGATACCTCGCGAGTGCTACCACCCCGGCAACCAGCAGAAACGCCAGCATCGGCCACAGCTCGGGCAGCACTTGCACCAGGCCATTGCCCTTCAGCATGATGCCGCGCACGATGCGCAAGAAGTGCGTGAGCGGCAGCACTTCGCCGAGGTTCTGCGCCCACTGCGGCATGCCGCGGAACGGGAACATGAAGCCCGACAGCAGCATCGAGGGCAGGAAGAAGAAGAACGTCATCTGCAT
>JBEBHW010000637.1:0-2859 GCA_040081145.1 Burkholderiaceae bacterium | reverse complement strand
GGTCGAGCGCCGCGGCGCGCTCGTGGCGCTCGACCCGCGCAGCGGCGAGGTGCTGGCACTCGTCAGCAAGCCAACGTTCGACCCTAACCTGTTCGTCGACGGCATCGATTCCGACTCGTGGCGCGAATTGAACGAATCGCTCGACAAGCCCCTGCTCAACCGCGCGTTGCGCGGAACTTACCCGCCGGGATCGACGTTCAAGCCCTTTATGGCGATGGCGGCGCTGAACACCGGAAAGCGCGGCCCGAATCAAGTGATCTTCGACGGTGGCACGTACCAGTTCGGCAACCACACGTTCCGCAGCCACGACGACAAAGGCCTCGGCCCGGTGGACATGGCGCGCAGCATCATCAAGTCGAGCAACGTGTACTACTACTCGCTGGCCAACGAGCTCGGCGTGGATCTGATGTACGAGCAGCTCGAGCCGTTGAGTTTCGGTCGCAAGACCGGCATCGACATCGAGGGCGAAGTCACCGGCGTGCTGCCGTCCACCGAATGGAAGCGACGCTATTTCAAGACGCCCGAACAACAGCGCTGGTACGCCGGCGAAACGATTTCGCTGGGCATCGGCCAGGGCTACAACAACTTCACCATGCTGCAACTCGCCAGCGCGACCGCCACCATCGCCACGGGCGGTCTGCGCTTCAAGCCGCGGCTGGTGCGTGAGGTCGAGGACGTGATCACGCGCGAGCGCAAGCGCGTCGCGAGCGACGCCTTGCCGCCGCTGCCGTACAAGCCCGAGCACGCCGAGCTCATTCAGCGCGCGATGTACGGCGTGACCCAGGAAGGCACGTCGGTGCGATCCTTCAGCGGCGCCCCGTACAAGAGCGGCGGCAAGACCGGCACGGCGCAGGCGATCGGCATCAAGCAGAACGAGAAATACAACGCGTCCAAACTCGACGAGTACAAGCGCGACCACTCGCTCTACATCGCCTTCGCGCCGATCGAGGCGCCGACGATCGCGCTGGCCATCGTCGTCGAGAACTCGGGTTTTGGCTCCGAGGCGGCTGCGCCGATCGCGCGGCGCGTTTTCGACTATGTGTTGCTCGGACGGATCCCGAGCGAAGAAGACCTGGTGGCCACGCGCATCGGCAAGTCCGGCGCGCCGGCGGGCAAGGCGCGCAGCGCGGCCGACTACCCCCTGCCGGGAATCACCTCCGTCGTCGGCAACGCCGCGGCGGGCGCCACGCCATGAACGACTTTTACGAGGCGCCGTCGGCCTGGCAGCGGGTTCGGCCGGTGTTCACCGGCTTTGATGCACCGCTGGCGATCGCGGTCACCCTGCTCGCTGCGGCCGGCCTGCTCACCATGTATTCGGCCGGCTTTGACCACGGCACGCGCTTTTCCGGACACGCCCGGAACATGCTGCTCGGGCTGGTTGTGCTTTTTCTTGTGGCCCAAGTCCCGCCACAGCGACTCATGGCGCTCGCCGTGCCGCTGTACGTGTTGGGTGTGGGGCTGCTGATCGCCACTGCCGTGATGGGCGTCACCAAGAAAGGCGCAACGCGCTGGCTCAACATCGGCGTGATCGTCCAGCCCAGCGAAATTCTCAAGATCGCCGCGCCTCTGGTGCTGGCGTGGTGGTTCCAGCGCCGCGAAGGGCACATTCGAGTCACCGACTACCTTGTCGCGCTGGGGTTGCTGGCCCTGCCGGTGGGCCTGATCGTCAAGCAGCCCGACCTGGGCACCGCCATCCTCGTGCTGTCTGCCGGCCTCTATGTGATCTTCTTCGCCGGGCTGTCGTGGCGACTCGTGATTCCGGTGATGCTCGTCGGCGTCGTCGCGGCGATCGCACTCGTGATTTCGGAAGGTCAGATCTGCCAGCCCGAGGTGAAGTGGCCGCTGATGCGCGATTATCAGAAGAACCGTGTTTGCACGCTGCTGGATCCGAGCACCGACCCCTTGGGCAAAGGCTTTCACATCATTCAGGGAATGATCGCGATTGGCTCAGGTGGCCTGTCGGGAAAGGGTTTCATGAAGGGCACGCAGACGCATTTGGAATTCATCCCCGAGCGCACCACAGACTTCATCTTCGCAGCATTCGCCGAGGAGTTTGGCCTGATCGGTTGCGCCGCGCTGCTGCTCGGCTTCACCTTCCTCATCATTCGCGGCCTGATGATCGCCGCGGAGGCGCCGACGATGTTCACGCGGCTGCTCGCCGGCGGTGTGACGCTGAGCTTTTTTACCTATGCGTTCGTCAACATGGGAATGGTCAGCGGCGTCCTGCCCGTGGTCGGGATTCCGCTGCCCTTCATCAGCTACGGCGGAACGGCGATGGTGTCGCTCGGTCTGGGCCTGGGCATCCTGATGTCGATCGCCAAGAGCCGGCGCCTGATCCAGAGTTGACGCGCAGTTGCCTGTGACGCGAATCTCCAAGAGCGCGCCCGACGAAGTGGGCATCATCGGCGTGGGCAACATGGGGTTGGCGATGGCGACCCGCTTGCTCGGATTGGGGTGGCGCGTCTGCGTTCGTGACATCGACCCGTTGCGCGAAGCTTTGGCAAGCTCGCTCGGTGCGCGCGTGTGCGCCGCGCCTGCGGAAGTGGCAGCAAGCGCCGCATGCGTCGTCGTCAGCGTCGTCGACGCGCGCCAAGTGGAGGCCGTGCTGTTCGATGCGCGCGACGGCATCACGTCTCAAGCGAGCAAGCCCAGCGTCCTGATGTGCCCGACGATCGCGCCGGACGACACCGAAGGCTTTGCCCAGCGCCTGGCCGGGTTCGGCCTGCCCTGCGTTGACGCCCCCATGTCCGGTGGGCCGTTGCGCGCCCGCGAAGGGCGAATGAGTCTGATGGTGGCATGCGACGACGCTTTGTTCGAGCGCCACGCCGAGTTGCTGAACGATGTGGCGCAGCCCGTCTT
>JBEBHW010000636.1:0-2862 GCA_040081145.1 Burkholderiaceae bacterium | reverse complement strand
ATGCGCGCCAGCCCCGCGGCCATCGCCACCGCGGAGCCGTGGCTGGAGCCACCCGTCATTCGCGGCTGGCGCGCATCGCACGGGTTCCAAGGGATGGGCCGATCCATGTTGAAGCCGCCCAGGGCAAACTCCGTCGTGCGTGTTTTGCCGAGCAGCACGCAGCCTGCGCGGTGGAGCATGTGGATAAAACTTCCCTGCGGTGGAACGAGGTCTTGCACGTCCAGGTGCGAGCCAGCGTAGGTGGGCATGCCGTCGATGCTGAACAAGTCCTTCACCGCGACGGGCACGCCCATCATCGGGCCGAAGTCGATGCCGGCCGCGCGCAACTGGTCGATCGCGCGTGCGTGCTTGAGCGCGCGCTCGGGGTCAATGTGCGTGAACGCCTGCAGCTTGGGCTCAAGCGCGTCGATTCGCGCGAGATACGCTTGCGTCAGGCTCAGCGCAGTCACTGCGCCGCTGCGCAGTGCCAGGGTCAATGGCGCGAGGCCTTGTGCGGCGGGGGATTCGGGCAGTGCAGTGGGGTTCATGGGCTGGCTCGATTCAGGTTGACCAAGTCGTTGCCGTGGCTCCAGCGGCGCCCGGGCACCGAGTCCATCAACTCGCGTGTGTAGGCGTGGCGCGGGTTCGCGTAGACCTGCGCGACGGGGCCGAATTCGACGATGCGACCAAAGCGCATCACCGCCACCGAATCGCAGACCTGGCTCGCGACGCGCAAGTCGTGGGTAATGAAAATCACCGTGAGCCCCAGGCGATTGCGGATGTCGGCGAGCAGGCGCAGCACCTGGGCTTGCACCGAGACGTCGAGCGCTGAGACGGGCTCGTCGGCGACGAGGATCTCCGGCTCGAGCGCGAGCGCTCGCGCAAGACCAATTCGCTGGCGCTGCCCGCCGGAAAACTCATGCGGGTAACGCTCCGCGGCGCGCCGCTCCAGGCCCACCAGTTCCAGCAACTCCAGCGTCCGCGCTTGCGCGCTCGCCACCGCGATGCCGTGAACGATAGGCCCTTCCGAGATCAATTGACCCACGGTGCGGCGCGGATTCAGCGAGCCGAACGGGTCTTGAAACACCATCTGCAGGCGCTTGCGGACCGGGCGCAGCGCGGATTGGCTCAAGCCCACAATGTTGTTGCCGTCGATCAGGATCTCGCCGCTGTCGGCGTCCAGCAGGCGGATGATGCAGCGCGCCACCGTCGTCTTGCCCGAACCCGATTCGCCGACGATTCCCACCGTCTCGCCGCGGCGCACGTCGAAGCTCACGCCGGCCAACGCATCGACGCGCCGCGCGGCGCCGCCGAACCAGCCGCTGCCCGTGCGAAAGCTCTTGTTCAGGGCCTTCACCGCCACGACCACGGGCGCCGCGCCGAAATCGCGCTTCGGCCCTGGCGTGAGGCTGGGCACGGCGGAGAGCAGGGCCCGCGTGTAGTCGGCGCTCGGGCGGTTCAACACGTCTTCGGCCGGGCCTTGCTCGACGATGCGGCCGTGCTGCATCACGGCGATGCGGTCGGCCACTTCGGCGACGACGCCGAAATCGTGCGTCACGAAGATCACGCCCATGCCTTGCTTGCGCTGCACTTCGCGGATCAGCGCGAGGATTTGCGCCTGCGTCGTCACGTCGAGCGCCGTCGTGGGCTCGTCGGCGATCAGGATGTCGGGCTGCAGCGCGAGCGCCATGGCGATCATCGCGCGCTGGCGCTGGCCGCCGGAGAGCTGGTGCGGGTAGGCCGCGAGAATCTTCTCCGGCTCGGGCAGGTGCACGGCGGCGAGCATTTCCAGCACGCGGGCGCGGCGCGCTGACCTGTCGCCCGTCTGGTGCACTTCGAGCACTTCGTCGATCTGCGCGCCGATGCGCAGCACCGGGTTCAGCGCCGTCATCGGCTCCTGGAAAATCATCGCGATGCGGTTGCCGCGCAGCGCGCGCAGGCGCTCGGGTGCGGCGCGCAGCAGGTCTTCGCCCTCGAAGAGAATGCGCCCGGCGCTCGGCTGCACATGGCGCGACGCGAACAGGCCGAGCACAGCGCGCGACATCACCGATTTTCCCGAGCCCGATTCGCCCACCACGCAAAGAATCTCATTGCGCGAGAGGTCGAGGTTGACGTTCTCCACCGCGTAGCGTCGGTCGGCGTTGGCCGGCAGGCTGACGCTCAAGGCGTCGATGCGCAACAGCGGCTGTGGCGCCGTCGTCATAGCGAACGCAGGCGCGGGTTCAGTGCATCGTTCAAGCCGTCGCCGACGAGGTTGATCGCCATCACCGTGAGCAGAATCGCCAGGCCCGGCATGGCGCAGATCCACCACGCGGTGCGCAGCACGGTGCGCCCCGAGCCGATGATGAAACCCCAGCTCATCGTGTTCGCGTCGGTCAGGCCGAGGAACGCCAGGCCCGACTCGATGAGGATGGCGGTGGCCACCATCAGCGAGCCGGTGACGATGATGGCCGACAGCGTATTGGGCAGGATGTGCACGAAGATGATTCGGGCATGGCCCATGCCCATCGCGATGCACGCCTGCACGAACTCGCGATTGCGCATCGCCATGAATTCGCCGCGCACGAGGCGCGCCATCGGCGGCCACGAGACGACGGCAATCGCGAAGATCACGCTGCTCACCGTGGCGCCGAGAACGGCGACGAGCAGGATGGCGAAGAGGAAGAACGGAATCGTCTGGAACAGCTCGGTGAAGCGCATCAATGCGTTGTCGAGCCGGCCGCCGAAGTAGCCGGCGAGGCCGCCTACCGCAACGCCGACCAGTGTCGCGATCAGGGTCGCGACTACGCCCACGAGCAAGGTTGTGCGCGCGCCGTACAACACCCCTGCGGCGAGGTCGCGCCCCAGCTGGTCTGTTCCCAGAGGGTATTCGCCGAAGGGCGG
>JBEBHW010000635.1:0-2863 GCA_040081145.1 Burkholderiaceae bacterium | reverse complement strand
ACCATGCTTTGGCGATACACGAGCATCGCGCCGGCGGCGCCCAGGGGAATGCCGATCCACTTCTTGCCGTCGGGGCGCAGGTAGGCCTCGCACGCCGGGTAAAAGCCGCCGTACTTCTTGCCCAGATACGCGGCGAGGTCCGTCACGTCGAGCAGTTTTTCGGGGTACAGATTCGCGTCGTCGTTCGTCGACAAGATGATGTCGGGGCCGGCGCCGGTGTTCGCAGCCACGGCGGCTTTCGGCCGAACGTCTTCCCAACCTTCGTTGTCGACGCGCACTTCGATGCCGGTCTTCTCGGTGAACTTCTTGACGTTGACCATGTAGGCGTCGATGTCGCCCTGAACGAAGCGGCTCCAGCGCAACACGCGCAACTTGGCGCCCTTTTCAGGCTTGAACGACACGGCTTGCGCGTGCACGGCAGGCGCCATGACGGCGGCACCGGTGCCTATCGTGGCTGCGGCGGCGACGCCGGCCGAGCTTTCGAGAAACTTGCGGCGATTGAACGGGTTCATCGTGAATCTCCTTCAGTAAACTGTTTGGGGTTGACGCGGGGAATCTGGACGTTCGCTGCGGCGTGCTTGCCGGTGCGGGTTCGGTTCACGCCGAGAGGCGCTGGCCGCTGCCCGCATCGAACAAGTGGGCACGCTGCAGGTCGGGCAGGAGGTGGATGGTACTGCCGGGCGCGAAGTCGTGGCGCTCGCGGAACACCGCGGCCAGATCCACGCCTTCGTGACGGCAGGCAATGAAGGTGTCCATGCCGGTGGGCTCCATCACGATCACTTTGGCGGCAATGCCACCGTTGCCCACCAGCGTCAAATGTTCCGGCCGCGTGCCCAGGACCACCGGCTGGCCATCCGTGCCGCCCGAGCGCGCCGGCGCATCCAGGCGGGTGCCGTCGTTCAGCTCGACATAGGCTGCTGCGCCCTCGCGCTTGATTTTTCCGGGCAGAAAATTCATCGCCGGCGAGCCGATGAAACCCGCGACGAACTGGTTCGCCGGGCGGTCGTAGAGTTCCAGCGGGCTGCCGGTTTGTTCAATATAGCCGTCGCGCATGACGACGATCTTGTCGCCCATCGTCATGGCCTCGATCTGATCGTGCGTGACGTAGATCGACGTCGTTTTCAGGCGCTGGTGCAGCTCCTTGATCTCGCCGCGCATCGCGACGCGCAATTTCGCGTCCAGATTGGACAGCGGCTCGTCGAACAAGAACACCTGCGGGTCGCGAACGATGGCGCGCCCCATCGCGACGCGTTGGCGCTGACCGCCCGACAACTGGCGCGGGTAACGCTCGAGCAACGCGCCCAGGCCCAGGATCTCGGCGGCGCGCGCGACGGTGCTGTCTATCGTGTCCTGGCTCTTCTTCGCCAGCGCGAGCGAAAACGCCATGTTCTGGCGCACCGTCATGTGCGGGTACAGCGCGTAGTTCTGGAACACCATCGCGATGTCGCGCTCCTTGGGCTGCATCAGGTTCACGACCTTGCCGCCGATCAGCACATCGCCGTCGGAGATGTTCTCCAGCCCGGCGATCATTCGCAACAGCGTCGACTTGCCGCACCCCGAAGGCCCGACGAGCACGGTGAACGACCCGTCCTGGATGTCGATGTCGACGCCATGCAGCACTTCGACGTCGCCAAAGCGCTTCTTCACCCCACGGATCGTGACGCTTGCCATGTGCCTGCCTTGCCTGCCCAATCCCGGAGGAGCCGGATTCAGGCGCGAACGATAACGGCTGCGAGCGCGGATCCGACTCCGTGAATACCCGTTGGTTTAGGCATAAGTCATGTGATAACCTGACCATCATGCCAATTGGCGAACCCGGCGGCCCCCCTCCCGCTGCCCGACCGGGCGCGGCGCCGGAGGTGCATGCGCTGGTCGCGGAGCGCCTGTCGGACCGTCTCGCGAGCCTGCTGGCGGCGCAGGTCGAGGGCGGCGCGCTCACGCCCGGTGACCGGCTGCCCACCGAGGCCCAGCTCGCGTTGCGCCACGGCGTGTCGCGCACGGTGGTGCGCGAAGCCGTGCACCAGCTCAAGTCACGCGGCCTGTTGCGCTCGCGCCAGGGTTCCGGGGTCTTTGTCGCGATACCACCAAGGAATCAGCCGCTCGCCTTCGACCCCAAGGTGCTCGAGTCGATGACGGCGGTGTTCCAGGTCGTGGAGTTGCGCCGCGTGCTGGAAGGCGAGATGGCGGCGCTGGCCGCGCAGCGCGCCACGCGCGAACAGGTTCGCACGCTGAAGCGCTCGCTGCTCGCCATCGACGTGGCCATGGACGGGGGCCGCGACGGCGTCGACGAAGACATGGCGTTTCACCGGGCGATTGCCGAATCGACGGGCAACCCGCAGTTCACGCGACTCCTCGCCTTCCTCGAGCAGTACCTGCGCGAGGCGATGCGCATCACGAAGGGCAACGAGGCGCGCAACGCGGACTTCCTGCAGCAGGTGCGCGCCGAGCACAGCGCCATCGTCGCCGCCATCGCGGCGCGCGACGCCGAGGCGGCCCGGCGCTGTGCCACCGAACACCTGCGGCGCGGCCACTGGCGCCTCGAAGCCGGCGGCGTGATACTGCGGCGAAAGACCGGTGCAAGAATCGGCAAGGCCAGCAAGACAAGGACTGATCCCGCATGAGCCAACCCATCGTGCTCGGCGTCATCGCCGACGACTTCACCGGCGCCACCGACGTGGCAGGCATGCTCGTGCAATCCGGCATGCGCACGCTGCTCACGATCGGCGTTCCAGCGATCGGCGTGCCCGACGCGGACGCGGTCGTCGTCGCCCTCAAGTCGCGCACGACACCCGCTGACGAGGCGGTGCGTTTGTCGCTCGCGGCGCTCGCCTGGCTGCGCGGCGCCGGCGCGCGGCGCTTCTAC
>JBEBHW010000634.1:0-2864 GCA_040081145.1 Burkholderiaceae bacterium | reverse complement strand
CGTCGTAGATCAAGTTCGTCGCCGTCTTCGTCGAATAGATGATCCGCGAGCCTTTGACTTCGCGCAGCGCGAGCGACAAATCCGGGTCCCACAGCACCGCGGCCTTGACGCTGCCCGCCACGAAAGCCGCCCGCACGCCCGCGGTGCCTTCCTCGGCCTTGATGAACACCGTCTTCACTTGCTTCTTGGCGCGTGCCGTCAACGATGAACTCTCGATCGCATCGATCAACATGCCGTGCGACGGCGTGTACTGGAGCAACGCGACGTCCTTGCCGGCGAGGTCTTCGATCTTCTGCACAGCGGAGTCGCTCACGACCACCGCGTCGGCGCCCTGCGTGTTGTCGACGATCAGCATCGCCCGCGCATCGTGCCCGGAATTGCGCAGGTTCGGTTGCTCCTGCGCCCAGAAGTCCGAGGTCCGCCAGGCGCATTGCGCGGCCTTCGACTCGAACAGCGTCGTCAATGTCGGAATGTCGTCGTTGATGACGAACTCGATGTTGACGCCGAGCTTGGCGAAAATGGAGCCCGGCTGCGTCTTCAGATTGTTGCCGTTGGCCAAGAGTGCCGGTGCATAGCCGTGAAAGCTGACCAGGCTCACCCTCAAAGGGTTGGTGGCACTGCCCAACCGGCCGGCCGCCGAACTGGGTGGCTTTGCCGCGGGGGCAGGCTTCGAGGAATCGCCCGGTGTGGCCTGAACCGCGACGACCGACGGCTTGTCCCTCTGACGATCGAGCCACTTTTCTTTCAGGAAGAAGTTCCAGGCGACCGACGCCAACGCTGCCAAGCCAATCAAGACGATCAGCACTTTGGTCAAAGGACCGGGTCCGTATTTCATTGCCTTGCCTTTCTCACTTCGTCTGGGTGGTTTCGAACTGGGCGATCAAACCGGTCAGCGTCTGCGCGGTCTGCATGAGCTGGGCGAGTTCCCGATTCGCAGAATCGCGCTGGGACTGATGTGCTGATTCGAGTTCCGCCGTTTCCTGCGCGCCGCGGGCGATCTCGCGCGCCAGCAGGCCTTCGAGTTCGGTGATCTGGCGGCGAATTTCGGCCAAGGTGGTTTCTTGCCGCTGCGCCACGTCTTGCAAACCGGTCTGCGTTTCCTGCTGGTCGCGGGCCACGGCAGCGCGGATCGACGCAGCGTGACGCTCGATCGCGGCGACCTTCGCTGCGGCGTCACGCTTGGGATCGTCGAGCGACCAGGTGTCGTCCGCCGCGTCGAGGGCATGAATCGTTTGGCGCCGCGTCGGCGCATCCATGGCCTTCAAACCATCGATCAGCCTCAGCAAGCGCTCGGCGGGATAGGGACAAGGTGGCACCCCTGCCGCTTCATAAATTTGGTCCAGCGACATCCCCGCCGGTCGATCAACGGGCAGTGCGGCGTCGGCTTCGGCTGAGGGTGCCGCTTGCCGAGGCTCACGCGCCAACTCGACTTCGGGCTCCTCCGAAGGACCGTCCTCCACTCGGCTGACCAGCCCGGCTCGCTCGAGCAGGTTGAACATTCCCTTCATTGTTTGCTCCTGGCCGTTGGCGTCTGGCTAGTGGATCATCTTACGCAAAGGGATCGCGGCAACTTGGAACGGCGCCGGCCTCAGACCGCGAAACCGTCGTCAGCCTGAACCACCGCGCCGTTGACGAAGTGGCTTTCGTTCGCGCAAAGCATCATCAGCACGGCGTCCAGGTCTTGCGGCTTGCCGATGCGCTTGCGCGGCAGCATATCGACGAGGCGCTTGCCCTGGTCCGTGTGCCAATGGTGGTGGTTGATCTCGGTGTCGATGTAGCCCGGGCAGATGGCGTTGACGTTGATTCCCCAGCGCCCCCACTCCAGCGCCATCGAGCGCGTCATGTGAATCACTGCGGCCTTGCTCATGCAGTAGACGCCGATCTGGCCAAGCACGCGCAAGCCCGCCGTCGACGCGATGTTGACGATGCGCCCGCCCGTGAACGTTCCCGGCGCGGCGCCCTTGGCGCGCGCGAGCATGCGTTTTCCCACTTCCTGCGCTACGAAGAAGGCGCCCTTCGTGTTCGTATTGAAGATGAAGTCGTAGTCTTCCTCGCTCACGTCGACCAGCTTCTGCGTCGTGCTCACGCCCGAGTTGTTGACCAGGATGTCGATCCCGCCCATCTCCGTTTCGGTGTGCGCGACCGCTGCCTTGATGCTTCCGAGGTCGGTCACGTCGAGCGAAACCACGTGCGCGACACCGCCCGCCGCTTCAATTTCGGCGCGCAGCGCTTTCAACCTGTCGACGCGCCTGCCGGCCAGCGCCACTGCCGCGCCGGCACCAGCGAGCGTCTTCGCGAACTGTGTGCCCAGGCCGCTCGACGCGCCGGTGACGAGCGCGACACGCCCTGAGAGGTCGATGGTGTAGCTCATGAAACTTGGCTCCAGGGAAATGGGTGCTGCCGAACAGCGCTCGATAGAATGCCGCCAAGCAGCGAGCCGTATTGTCCATGACGCCAGAAGCCATCCTCGAACAATTCGGTCCGCGCGAGGCCATGGAATACGACGTCGTCGTCGTCGGCGCCGGGCCGGCGGGCCTGGCCACCGCGATCCGCATCAAACAGTTGGCGGCGCTGCAAGGCAAGGACATTTCCGTCGTCGTTCTCGAAAAGGGCTCCGAGCCGGGCGCGCACATTCTGTCGGGCGCGGTGATGGACCCGCGCGCTTTCGAGGAGCTGTTCCCCGACTGGCGCGACAAGGGCGCGCCGCTGAACCAGCCCGTCACGGGCGACGACCTTTTGGTGCTCAGCGAACACGGCGCGACGCGCACGCCCGACTGGCTGGTGCCGCGCAATTTTCACAATCACGGTTGCTACGTGATTTCGCTGTCCAACCTCGTCAGGTGGATGGCCACGCAGGCTGAAGC